>CAJWWL010000141.1 GCA_913048125.1 uncultured Opitutia bacterium
AAGGAGAAGTTATATCTGCAATAATTCGAAGTAAAGTAGATTTGCCGCAACCGGACTCACCGACAAGTCCGAGGGTCTCACCAGGGTGAATATTTAGGCTCACTCCATCGACGGCTTTGCAAGACTGTGAAGCCCGCTGGAATATGCCACTGCGTACGGGGAAGTGTAACTTAAGCCCGCTGGCTTCGAGTATGGGCGTATCTTCCTTCATGCGGCGGTGCAGGCGGGACAGGCTTCAACCCAGTGATCTTGCTCAATCTCTTTAAAAGCGGGGCGCTCCTCAAGCATTTCAGGGGAATAGTCACGACCACTTCGAGGGCAGAAGCGGCAACCTGGGCGCAGTTCTTTCAAGGCTGGAACCATCCCCTCGATCGTATTTAGAGGGGTCTTAGGCTTACCATCGAGTCTGGGAATTGAGGCAAGAAGCCCTTGGGTGTAGGCATGACGTGGATGGGCAAATACAACCTTAGCTGCACCTCTTTCAACTACCCGCCCCGCGTACATTACGCAAACATCATCACATGTTTCGGCTATAACGCCGAGGTCGTGAGTGATTAGCGCGATCGCCATGCCTAGATCGCGCTGAAGACTCTTCATGAGATCTAGAATCTGAGCTTGGACTGTAACATCCAGAGCAGTAGTGGGCTCGTCCGCAATGACCAACTCAGGACCACAGGCTAATGCTATGGCAATGACTACGCGTTGCCTCATGCCACCAGATAGTTGATGCGGGTACTCCATCGCGCGGATATCAGGGGCGGGGATACCAACTTTTTCGAGCATATCTACGGCTTCTTTCCAAGCCTCATCAGGCGAGAGCTCTTTGTGTTGATTGAGAATCTCGCAAATTTGCCTGCCAATGCGTTGCACTGGGTTTA
This sequence comes from uncultured Opitutia bacterium, assembly GCA_913048125.1. Taxonomy (GTDB): domain Bacteria; phylum Verrucomicrobiota; class Verrucomicrobiia; order Opitutales; family JABJCN01; genus JABJCN01. The sequence goes on from CAJWWL010000141.1 coordinate 879, forward strand.
GCGCAGTCATTGGTTCTTGAAAAATCATGCTTATGCGATTGCCGCGAATGGAGCGCATTTGATCTGCTGGTAGTTTTGTAAGGTCCATTCCGTCGAAGTAGACCTGTCCACCAAGAATTTTGCCCATCGGCTGAGGTAAAAGCCTCATGATTGACATGGCAGTGACACTCTTGCCACAACCGCTTTCCCCCACAATCCCAAGAGTGCGCCCGCGCTTGATGTCGAAGTTGACTCCATCTACGGCCGTGACTTGGCCTGCGTCTGTGTCAAACGCAGTGACTAGATCTCGAACTTCCAGAAGGTTGGGCTCTGACACAGGTCTACTCACCTCAATCGAGCTTGTGTTGATCAAAAATATTTATGGCTGGCTCACCTGATTTTTGACCAGAAGCAACGTTGTCTAGAATTCGTTTTTTTTCCTCTGTATCAATCCAGTGGATGTGGAACTCGAAGGGCTCTCGACTCTCTTTGACATTGTAGCCTTTGGGATATTTGACCCATCGCCACTGCCCAACTCTGTACCATGGACGTACCCACCCTGGGATGTAGGCACCGTAATCGTGGATCTTCTCTATAAGCTTATGCGACAGATCGGTAATTTCCCCTAGGTCCTCACTCACTCGATACTTTTCTATGAGGTCATCCACTTCTTTGTCAGCTAGCAGTGTAAAGTTGTTGGTTACAGGCTTTGGCGTTAGTCCTGACCGTAGATGCCCTTGTTCATCATATCTTTCTTCTTTTGGCTCCTTGTAGGCATTGTCCGAGTGGTAGGGCTCCCAGAAGCGTGGGTACATTTCTACGGATACATTCAAAGCAACCAGATGAATTTCATGTTTTTTCTCACTGACCTTTTTGAATGCCGAAGTGCTTTCTAGCATCTCTATCTGTAGATCGACGCCTGCTTTACGTGCCTCTTCCTTAAGCACGGTCATTACATCCTCTAGCCTCTTGTATCCTGTCGAAAAACTAAACGAAAGACGTTTGCCCTCCGGGGTTTGAAGAATACCATCCTCTCCAGTATTCGTGTAGCCTGCTAATGCAAAATACTCTCTAGCTTTTTCTACTGAGAATTCTCGTGCGCGAATCTTTGGGTGGCTACGAGGACCGTATCCGTCTGCAACAGATCGCATTCGATCGTAGTCACCTCGAAAAACCTCATTAATTACCACTTCAAAGTTCATGGCATGGTTGAGACCTAGGCGTATGTCTTTGTTTGAAAGAATAGGATGGCTGGAGTTTAGCCGTAAGGCCCAAGTGGGGCGCGGTACATCATTGTAAAACTGTAATTTTTCTACGTGGCCGTTGGCGACCAGTGGATGCTCATCTGGTAGTTTGTCGTACCAAAACTCAGGTAACCCAAGGCCATGCCAGTCGAGCTCTCCCTTTGTGAATAACTCAAATACCTTCGCAAGCTCACGCACCACGGTTACTTTTATGGCGTCTGGGTTGTACCGATATCTAAAGAATCTTTTCTTATCAGCCCACCAATTTGGAACCCTTGTCAAGGTTATGGACTCCCCCTTACGAACGTTTTCTTTCAGGACTTCGTAGGGACCAGTAGTCGGCTCGAACTCAAACTGGTAGTCTTCAACCCACTGTTCATCGAGCTCTTTGTAAAAATGCTCAGGGATTGGGCGAATCGCAGCGCACTTTTCTAGCAAATCTGGTTTGGATTTGTAGTAGGTTATCGAAATGGTGTGCTCGTCGAAAATGGTGATGTTTGGATATTTTTCTGTACTGTAAAAATCATTGTACCAAGGCGCCTGAATGTGGGGACTTCTCATAAAATAGAGACAGAAAAAGTAGTCTGTGGCCTTAACTGGATTTCCGTCCGAATATTTTGCTTCTGGGTCCAAACGAAAATATACGGTGTTGTTGCTCTTGTCTACAGCCCACTCCTTAGCAAGGCCCGGATAGTAGCCGTCATTTTCTGGATGGGTGTCTACTAATGAAACCGCATTGTAATCCAGAATGTAGCTGCGAAAGCTACCGTTCCCATCAGGGCCTAAAAGTCTTAAAGTTCGCGGAAAGTCTGGCATATATTCCATGAAAGTGCCTCCGCGTTTAGCATTTGGGCTGGCGAATTCCTCTAGATCGGCACCACTTTCCCATTTAAGATTTTCAGGCAGGTTGCTTGGATTGGTGATGGTGAAGTGCTCGGGGTTGGAATTATAGAAATCGAGAACCTCGGGAGCACTATTCAATCTTAAGGCAGGTGATGCCAACGTACCTTTATCCTCATTGGTTGTTGTGGCTAGACTTGTGCCTTGTCTGGCCAATTCAGCCGCAAGCTCTTGGGCAAATACTCTGGCTAACTTCCGGACCTCCTCTTCGTCCATGGAAATAGGGCTCTGGTTTTGATTTGAGGGTGAACCCGCTCCTTCTGGTCTTTTTAACTCCTTCTTGTTACACCCTTGTGCTAGTAACAACAAGGTTCCCAGGAGTAGGTGTGACTTCCAAATCATTCTTTTCATTGCTTATTCGTAGGTAGTGAATTTTTTTGGGTCGAAGGCTTCGCGGATCGCTTCGCCAATGAAGGTTACGAGTGTGAGTACTGTGACCATGGCGACAAATGCAGATAGAACGATCCATGGAGCCTGCAAGTTGGCAACACCTTGTTGAAGCAGTTCGCCCCAGCTTGGAGTTGGTTTTGGTAGGCCGAAATTGAGGTAGTCTAGGGCAGTTATGGAAGTTATGGCCATGGCGACGGTGAAAGGCAGAAAGGTAACCAAGGTGGAGATGGTGTTTGGAAGAAGGTGGTTGAAGATGATGCGACTCGGACCCGCGCCCAGCAATTGTGCAGCTGCCACATAGTCACGTGCTTTCTCTCTGAAGACGGAGGTTCGCATGTAGTAGGTCATACTCGTCCAGCTAAACAACACCATTATTGAAAGTAGGATGGAGATTCGGAACCATATCGGCAAGTTGAAGGGTAGGTCACTTACAGCAGCAACAATGATGATGACCATGTACAGGAATGGAATGTTCTGCCAAACCTCAACGGCGCGTTGTCCCAACAAGTCCGTCCAGCCACCAAAATATCCCATGACACAGCCTACAACCACTCCTATTAGGTAAACCATCAAGGCAAAAACTAACGCAAATAGCATCGTAATTCGAAACCCATAGAATAAACGAGCGAGAACGTCCCGCCCTGTCCGGTCGGTGCCGAGCAAGTGCCGTTGTTGCCAGTTAGGCGAAGCTGGATGGGTGACCCCCTCCCTGAAGTCATTCTCGTTAGGGTTGTAGGGTATGAATGGCATCAGCATGAAGCCCTTGCCTGTGTCTTCAAAGTGCGCTTTTAGCTCTCGGTAATCAACCTCGTAGGTGTATTCCTGCTCGTCCTTATCTTGAGCTAATCCGAAGTCTTGCCCCGAATTCTTAGCCGAAAAGGGTAGTGCCGGTAAATGAAGCTTCCCGTCGTGAATTACTACCAAAGCCCTACTTCCTACGACTAGTGGTCCCACAAGCGAAATGGCAAAAGCTGCGCCAAGAATCAAGAAAGACCAATAACCACGTTTAATGCTGTGGAAGCGCTTTAGCTTTCGCATAGTCTGTGGGTTGAAGCCTCGTCCTCTGCTCCAGACAATCCCCGCTATTGCTCCTGCTGTGCCACAAAAAGTGAACCCATTTCTTACGCCATCTACAAGACCAGCTCCTGGTTCTGCGCTCTCAATAAAAATCAGTCCCAGAAGTCCGCCGAGAAACCCACCAATTCCGCCAAGTAAGACGAAGCCGCCTATGCCGCCGACCCCAAGCCACAATATCCCCTCCCATTTGGGTCGCCTGACAGTTTCTGGCTTTTTCATCTGCTGTTCTATTCTCAATTGAACCTTACGCGTGGATCGACCAGTGCCACGAGAATATCAGAGATGATGTTGCCCAGCAGCATTAATCCCGCTGAGAGGAGGAATACACCCATAACCACTGGGATGTCGCGGTCCATGACTGATTTAAAGCCCAGTAAGCCGAAGCCATTGATGTCAAAGATGGTCTCGATCAGGAAGCTACCCGTCACGAACAGGGTGACTTGGTGTCCAAGGTTGGTAGCAAGCGGAATCATGGAGTTGCGGAGGGCATGTCGTCGTACAGCCTGTCGAAAGGGAACGCCCTTAGCGATAGCTGTGCGCATGTAGTCCGCGGAGAGGTTGTCCATTAAATGGTTCTTCATGAGCATGGTCACGAAGGCGAAGCTGCCCACCATGTAGCAGGCCAATGGAAGTACTGCGTGCCAAGCTAGATCTCTCATCTTTGCCCATAATGAAGTGTGGCGCATGAGAGGCACGCCTTTCGCGGTGGTCTGTAGTTGGATGGCTGGTGCACCCTCTGCGGGATGCAAGCGAAAATGGTCGGCGTCTAGTACTTCTGCCCAGTAGCCAGCTTGGCTTTCCAGCTTAGGAATTGCCTCCGGAGGCTCGGTTTCAAACCAAACCTCATCTCCATTCTGAAGCTTGTGGTCTGGTGCCGACCAACGATCCGACCCAGCCTGCACTGATACCGATTGCACTGGCGTGCTCTCATAGTGATCACCTACAAAGCCACCGGTAGGGAACCACTCCCAGCGAGCAGCTAGAAATACCACCAGCAATGCGCCTAAGACATAGCCGGGAACAGCATAACCCATAAAGATAAAGATGGACGAACCGTTGTCGAACCAAGTGTTGTGTCGCATGGCCTTTGCGATACCGAGCGGCACGCATACTGCGAAAGTCAGCACAAAGGTCAGTAGCCCATAGAAGGTGGAAATGGGGAGTCGTTCTCGGAGCACATCCCATACTCCCTCGCCGTGGCGGAATGATTTGCCTAGATTACCTTGTAGCACCCCTGAGTAACGTGTGCGATAGAGTTCGGCCTGTAGGATATCTGGCTCATCCTCGGTGGCATCCACCTTGCGGACTTTCCAGGGCACTATTGTTTCTTTTTGGTTAAGGATGGTTGGCACTCCATTGTTGAAGGCTACTTTTACTGGTTCCTTGGCCCGCCCTATATCAGCTTCTGGATTCTCAGCTTCCCAGCCGTCTATGCGCCCATCTTTGTTGGTGTCTAGTTTTGCAAACGGGATGTAGGTCGCAATACTAGCAGGTATCTCATCAGCCTTTACGAAGCCGTCACTGTCCCAATCCAGCTCAGCTATGTGGAATGGGGGGACTCGCATTCGCACAACTACCTCTTGGTCATTATCTTGGAACTCTATGTCTCTTCGGTTTAAGTCTCGAGGTAAAACGCCCAGCCAGACAAGGTAGGCGATGTGCATCGGCTTGTCGTAGCCGTACAGCTCTTTCATTTGACGTAGTTGTGATTCGCTCAGCGCTGCCCCTTCTGATGTTGACCCACCGCCATCGAGTGAGACCTGCTGAGCTTCCATCATCGCTCGCTCCAATGGCCCGCCCGGTGCTACACGTGTCACGGCGAAAACGATCATAGTAATCACCAGCAGTGTAGGGATCAGGAGCAGCAAACGTCGGATGAAGTAGTCCCGCATATTTTGCCAATCTTTAAGGCATACCCACTAGGTTTTGACAAGATGTGTTAAATCAAACCCTGTTAGTAGCCTAGGTTGGGCTGTAACCATTTTTCAGCTTCATCTAAAGAGATACCCTTGCGCGAAGCATAGTCTTCAACTTGCTCCTTGTTGATCAGTCCGACGTTGAAGTATTTGGCCTGAGGGTGATTGATATATATGCCGGAAACAGAACTGGGTGGATTCATGGCATAGCTTTCTGTTAGCGAAATACCAGTGTGCTCTTCTACGTCAAGTAACTGCCAAAGAGTATCTTTTTCGGTATGGTCTGGGCAAGCTGGATAACCGCTGGCGGGGCGTATGCCGCGATATTTTTCCTTTATCATTTCTTCAAGCGTCAGGTTTTCATCAATCCCGAACCCACAAAATTCGCGTGCCTTTTTGTGCAGGATCTCGGTGAGGGCTTCCGCCATCCGGTCTCCAAGGGCCTTAATAAGGATTGAGGAATAGTCGTCTCCAGCATCTTCGAAGGTTTTGGCGAACTGTTCGACTTCATAGCCCATTGTTGTGGCGAATCCACCAACGTAGTCTAATAAACCAGTTTCTTTCGGGGCGCAGTAGTCGGCTAGACTGTAGTGGGGGCTGTTCTGTGCCATCTCACGCTGTTGGCGTAAGAAGTGGAATGTACAAAGGACATTCGAGCGAGACTCATCGCTGTATATTTCAAGGCTGTCTCCTACTGTATTCGCTGGCCAGAATTTAAATACCGCGCGAGGGGCGAAACGTTTTTCTTCAATTATCTGTTGCAGTAGTTTTTGACCATCAGCCAAGAGTTCCTTTGCTTGCTCTCCGTATTTCTGGCTTTCAAGGATCCGTGGGTAGGCTCCCTTTAAGTCCATTGTCCAAAAGAAGGGAGACCAGTCGATTGCCTCTGCAATTTCTCCGAGAGGAATTTCAGAAAAGGTCTTTAGATCTAGATTCTGGGGCGTAGCAATATCTTGAGCTTTCCAATCGATGGGAACTCGATTTTCTCTGGCTTCTTGTATGCTGACAAACTTCTGCTTGGCGTTCTTGCGCTCGAATTTTTCTCGGTCTTCTGCTTGTTGATCCCTGAGTTCTTCAATGTATTTTACAGCAAGACTTGGGTTTAGGAGGTTGTTACAAACCCCAGCAGCAAGGGATGCGTCAGCGACATGAAGTATTGGGCCAGAGTAATGATCGGAGATCTTAACGGCTGTGTGTAGTCGACTCGTTGTTGCACCGCCGATAAGCAGAGGAACTTTGAAGCCTTGGCGCTCCATTTCCTTTGCATTGTAGATCATCTCGTCGAGGGAAGGTGTTATCAGCCCACTCAAGCCGATGAGATCAGCATTTTCCTCCTTAGCCTTTCTTAGTATCTCATCGCAGGAAACCATCACGCCAAGATCGACAACACGGTAGTTGTTGCAGGCCAGAACGACGCCCACAATATTCTTTCCTATATCATGGACGTCCCCCTTTACCGTGGCTATGACCATAGTGCCACGCTCAGATGAGCCAGTACTATTCTCTTTTTCCTTCTCCATGAAGGGGGTCAGCCAAGCCACCGCCTTTTTCATCACGCGTGCGCTCTTGACGACTTGTGGCAGGAACATCTTCCCTTCACCAAATAGGTCTCCGACAACCTTCATTCCGTCCATAAGTGGACCCTCAATGACCTCTAGTGGCCGATCGAATTGCAGGCGTGCTTCCTCTGTATCTTCGTCAACGAAAGTTGTAATACCTTTGACCAGAGCATGGGAAAGGCGTTGTGCCACATCGCCTTCCCGCCAAGCAAGATCTTCTTCCTGTTTTTTGCCAGTGCTTTGCCCTTTGAACTGTTCAGCGTATTCGAGAAGATCGTCAGTGGCTTCCTCGCTGCGATTTAGCAACACGTCCTCGACCTTTTGCAAGAGGGTCTTGTCTACCTCTTCATAAACTTCGAGCATACCAGCATTGACGATGGCCATATCAAGTCCGGCTTCGATAGCATGGTATAGGAATGCCGAGTGCATGGCTTCGCGAACAGTATTGTTGCCGCGAAAAGAAAAAGAGATATTGCTAACCCCTCCACTAGTAAGGGCTCCGGGGCAGGTCTGCTTAATTTGACGGACCGCTTCGATGAAGTTGACCGCATACGGGTTGTGCTCCTTGATACCAGTTGCCACAGTTAGGATGTTGGCATCAAAGATTATATCCTCTGAGGGGAACCCAGCTTCTTCAGTGAGAAGTTTGTAGGCGCGCTGGCAGATGCGAACCTTTTCCTCAAGAGTGGCAGCTTGGCCCTTTTCGTCAAAAGCCATGACTACGGCGGCCGCGCCATATCGCTTTAGGAATCTCGCCTGTTTCAGAAATACTTCTTCACCCTCTTTGAGGCTGATTGAATTGACAATTGGCTTACCCTGAATGCACCGAAGACCTGCCTCAATGACCGACCATTTTGAGCTATCGATCATGATGGGGACCTTGCAGATTTCAGGCTCGGAAGCCACGAGGTTGAGAAAATGCTCCATGCACTCTTCAGAGTCGAGGAGTCCTTCGTCAAAGTTGATATCTATGATGTTGGCACCATTCTCAACTTGTTGGCGCGCTACTGCGAGCGCCTCTTCAAATTTTTCCTCCTTGATTAGCTTTCGGAAGCGAGGAGAGCCAGTGACGTTAGTACGTTCTCCTACAAGAATAAAACCTTGGCTGGGTCTCTTGGCTGCGGTTGGAATTGTGACCGGCTCCAAGCCGCTAAGTCTAGTCGCTGGATCTGGGCTGGCTGGTTTTCGTGGCGGCAGGTCTTTTGTTGCCTCAGCAATGGCTGCAATATGGTCTGGTGTAGTGCCGCAGCACCCCCCTACAAT
>CAJWWL010000142.1 GCA_913048125.1 uncultured Opitutia bacterium
GGTGGAACCTTGGCATGGTCACCCAAACCCGCCTGCGTGGTCTTAAGGTGAGGTAACAATTCCTTTGACGGTCCGCCGAAACCATCGCGTCTGTGGCAGGCAATGCAGTTGAAGGCCGTCAAGGCATGAACCACCTCATCCTTGGGCGTAGGCTTTCTACGAGTACCTGCCAAGGTAGCGGCGATATCCTTGCGCTGTTTCGCTGACAAAGAGAAGTCAGGAACTCCTGAAGGCTTTTCCGCTAAACACCCACGCCCTGAAAGCACCTCCTGCAGAGGCATTGCCATCTGATGCTGTGCGCCACCATCTAGTGAATGACAAGCAGAGCAATTGAGTTCTCGGAACAATACACTCCCCTTTTCAATAAGAGCTTGCTTTGGCTCAAAAGGTTGTGCGTCCAACACTTCCTCATTAGCCAGATATGCTGCTAAGTCATCGGCCTCCGTACGGGAAAGTCCAAAATCGGGCATACGCCCCGACTGCCTAACCTTGAGTGGGTGATACAAGAAATCCGATAAGGCTCCTGGTTGATACTTTCCCTGAATGTGCCCAAGTCCGGCTTCATCTTTTCCGTGGCATGCTAGACAACCTATCTCATGAAAAAGTCGTTCCCCCTCCTTCAACCGACCACGATCTGAGACCATCGTATTCTTTGATTCAGAGGAGAGACTTACCAAATAATGCGTTAAAGCCTCGGCCACATTTGCTCGTTCTTCCTTGGAGCGTCCAGTCAGCAGATCGGGCATCTTCGTCCCTGGTTGTGCTTCCGCCGGATTGGCCAAGAATCGCATCAGGAACTGGGGATTGAGCCTATGCCCTACCGAATTCAATTTGGGCGCCGTCCGCCGGGCTAAACGACCTGCCGCTGAATCCTCATGACAAGCCGCGCATCGAAGCTCCCCTATTAATACCTCACCCGCATCCACTCCCTTACTCTGTCCCGGTACAATCGGCGAACCGACCAATCCGGAAGACACAATAAGTGCAGGTAATAAAATCCAGCGCATCTTGAACTCGCTCAGTCCTTTTCTGCGGCTTCCATACGGGCTTTGAGCTTGGCAACAATTTCGGGATGTTTTTCGGCGAGGTTGTTGCGTTCCCCGAGGTCGGCTTCGAGGTCATAAAGCTCGTCGACCTTCTTGCGGGTTTCCTCAACGGCATATCCGTGGAAGTGAGCATTGGGCTTTAGATACTTCCATTTGCCAAGCCGGTAGCCAGCCTTGTTGAAGTAGAAGTCTTCTCGACCACTCTTGGTCTTACCTAGGAGGAGTTTGGTTTGGTCGATACCGTCGATACGGCGGTCCTTGGGTACTTCGAACCCACAGAGATTGGCAAATGTGGGTAGGAAGTCGATGGTGGCGAAGATCGCATCGGAGGTCCGTTCAGCAGGGACCTTGCCGGGCCAGCGAACGATACAGGGAAGACGATATCCGCCCTCGTAGGGGGAACCTTTGCCATTACGGAGCGGTCCGGCTTCGCCCCAAAATATGGAGCCAACTGGGTGGCCTTTCTTGCGCTTGGTATAGCGGTCCTGGTTCCAAGGACCGTTGTCGGAGGTGTAGATGACCAGAGTGTTCTCCCTCAGCTTCAATTCATCTAAAACGTCAAGGAGTCGTCCTGTCTCATAGTCGAACTCCTCAACGACATCCCCATACAGGCCGCCCTTGGACTTACCACGGAAGCGTTCGGAGGCATCAATTATGGTATGCATCATGGTATGTGCGAGGTAGAGAACAAAAGGCTTTTCCTTGTCACGCTTGCTTTTCAGGAAGTCGATAGCCTTGTCAGTGTATAGGGTCGTGAGTCCACCCATATCCTTAGTGCTACCAGCGGCTTCGTTGTTCTCGTGGAAATGAACAGTTCCATTATCGTTTGCACCGAGTGCGCCATAGAAATAATCAAAACCTTGGGCGTTGGGCATACGAGGTATGATTGCCTTACGATTGGAGACATCCCACTTGCCGATGCAAGCAGTCTGGTAGCCGACCTTGCGTATGAGCTCTGCAAAGGTAATTTCTTCAGCAGGCATCCCCCATCCCTTACTTCGGATGGGCTGGCGCCCGGTTAGGAGTGCGGAGCGAGAGGGTCCGCAGACAGTTTGGGTGTAAAAGGAAGTGAAAAGAGTGCCCTCCTTGGCGAGTTGATCAAGGCGAGGCGTTTTGTTCTTCTTGTTGCCGTAGCATGCGAGATCACCATAGCCTTGGTCATCGGTGAAGATGATGACAATATTTGGGCGTTCGGCGGCATTTAGAATGCCAGCAAAAAGCAGTACGATCAGAAGGGTGAGGCTAGGAGGGTTCATCTTTATAAAAGAACTTATTCGTTCGAGTTGGTGTAGCTCTAGACAAGGAGTGATTGAGTGATAAATCTAGATTAATTTAGCACTGAAAACGATTCTGTAATCTCGATCGGGATCATAGCTAGCTGGACGTGGAACAAGGATAAAGTCATCAGCAATGACCGGCTTCAAGTCGGCTCCTTCTAATATTTCGACATCCTTAACGCGATCCCCGATAAACTGAACAATTGGTCGACCACCGCGCTGGGCTCCGTTGGAGTTTACGGTTTCAAAGCTTTTGGATCCGAGCTTTGGTTCGATTGTAAATGCGTAGGTCTTCTTCTTTCGGGTAAGAGATTGTCCGTAGGCGAGACGTCCTGGCGCCATTTTGGCCACCCAGGCAGGGTCACCATAAAAGGCTACCACATCTCGATCAAAGGCGAGGCCACGCTTATCTCGGGGGCCTACACTCAGGTCGCTCAGACGCTGAATGAGGGCATGATGATTGGCAAAAAAGGCTTCAGTAAGGGTGTAACGACCAGGCTGCTCGACAAAATAGTCCAGCACACCCCACCCCTGATAACCAAACCAGGTGGGCACAGTGTACCCAAGCATCTGCTTCACTCCAGCATCGTTCATCCATGCCAGAGCCATGGCGTCCTGCCCGTCGATGTTGCCCATGAGACAATTACCGATGGGAAGGTAGACTTTAGGGTTAGGTGAACTGATTTCAATTTGGCGACGTCTGGTGTCTACACCGAAAATTTGTCCAGCCTTCGACTTAAGGTAGCCATTCTTGTAGCGATATCCAATTTGCCAGCCTCGTTCCGTAGCGTGACCTGAGGTCACAAACAGATCGGGACGGTAATCTTGTAATACATCTGCGAAAGCCTGAGTGGTGTCGTCCGGGCCTTTGAGTTGCTCTACCTCACCACCAGGCTTCTTACGGACATATTTATTTTTGACGAGTTCGTCGTACCACAGACCCTCGGTACAACATTCCAAAGCGACTTCCGTGCCTGATGCCACCTTCTTAACGGTGAGTGGCTTTTTGTAACGTGCAATTTCGAGGGCATTCGTTGCATTGTAGCCGGTAATAACGCCCCAAAAAGTATCGGTGTAGGGATCATCATCCAGCTTACGAGTAAGCTGATGTACCTCTGCGATGAACTTCTTGGTAACCTCATCCGGTTGCGCAACAAAACAAGTATGTCTCGGAAACTGCTTGCGTAGAGAAGTCAGAGACTCGGTGACAGAGGTGCCATACTCCACGACTTGGGCACCGTGCTTCTCGACAAGGACCTCTACCACAGGCTTCCAGTGCTTGTCGCTGTGGGTCCGACTGGAGACCACCACGGTGTAAGAGGAATGTGCGGTGGAGATTAGAGATAGAAAAGCAGCAAGAAGGAGGAGGAAAGGGAGAGTCTTCATAGAGAAATCGAGTGTGGCGAATTGATTAGATTTAATAAAGATGCTTCCCTGCACGAGCAGCTTTATAGGCATCCATAGTATCAAGTTTCTCGCCGGGATCCTTCTGAGACTTCATCCATTTTCGAAGCTCACCAGCAAGCCGTTTTTGAATAACCGAATGCTCAGGGGAACCAGCTAGGTTGGTCATCTCGAAATTATCGGCAGCAGTGTGGTAGAGTTGCTCGGCAGGTCGGCGCTGGTATCGTTGTATAAGCTGGTAAGTACGAGGCTGCTGCCAAGCAGTCTCGACCCACGTGTGCCAATACGGATTGTTCAAACGTCCTCCGCCCATGAGGTGCTTTTCTATGTAAAGATTATCAGGGAGAAGGTTGATGATGTACCGAAAACTGCCGTCAGTAACTGTGCGAGTGGGATAAGGTGGACCTTCCGGAAGGTTGTTGTGCATGCCAAATGCGAATTCTCGATGAATTTCTGTTCGCCCCTGTATGACTTTTAAAAAACTAGTACCATCATAGCGGGACTTCGGATATTTGCCACCAGCAGCATCGACAAAGGTAGGCAATACATCAGCGAACTGAACCAGAGCATCAGTGCGCTTGCCAACGGGCGTCGTGTCGGGCCAACGCGCAATGAGAGCGGTGTGCAGACCTGTATCCCAATTCGTCCATTTGCAACCCGGGAACTGAGATCCTTGCTCAGAACTGAATAGCACCAAGGTTTCATTGGCCTTCCCACTCGCCTCAAGTACCTCAAGAATCTGCCCCACTTGGCCATCCATGTAGGTGATTTCAGCAAGATAGTCAGAGAAGTGTTTTCGAGTCGAAGGAGTGTCTGCGATGTGAGGAGGTAATTTGAGCTTTGCAGGAGGATACTTGGAGGCGTCTCCCATAACCCAAGGAATGTGAGGCTCCACAAGAGCCACAACCAGACAGAAGGGTTGCGAGGCATCACGCTTTATAAACTTTTCGATCCCCTCCAGTTCGTGCGGATGCGTTGGGTCGCGGACACAGCTCTTGTCAAACCCGGGTACGCTTTCAAAGGGGAATACATTTTGGGGTTTGATGTGCGTCTTACCTGCAAGCCCCACTCGATATCCGAGGGCAGAAAGGTGTTGAGGCATGCCGGTGGTGTCTGATCGACAGGCTGAATGATTCCACGCAGAACCATTACGCATCGGATATTGCCCAGAATAGAGCTCGGCGCGGCATGGTTGGCACATGGCCTCAGCGAGATAGGCACGATTGAAGGTCAAACCTTGAGACGCGAGCTTATCGATATTGGGTGTCTTCGCATTCTGACCTCCGTATAGCGGTAGATCGTTGTAGGTACAATCGTCAGCAATGATGACCAAGAAGTTAGGCTTTCCGTTTGCAGGAAATGTCGAAACAGTTAGGCCTAAGAAAAGAGTGGCTAATATGCGATGAATCAAAGTCATAGCCGAAATGACTACCTTGATGCTATGTGGCATGGCAAGGTTATGTAGCAGTTACTCAATAACTAAACGAAAAAAGCGGAGTTCATCGGTTGTCGAAGTGGAGTAACTTTTTTCGGAACCATCGCCTGCAATGGTGATGGCTTGAGTCCAGCTATTAAGGTCGTTGGAGGATTCGACTGTGTAGGCGCGACCTGAAACAGACATCCAGCGAAGCTCTATATCTGCATTACCGAGGCTCATCTGGATATCAAAGGCATCAGATGGGTCTTGTGGGTCCGTGCCTAGTATAGCTTCCTCACCATCGGACCAACCATCGCCATCGGAGTCAGCGTCAGGGTCACCGCTATTATCTACGACGATTGTAAATGGAATTGTGACTGTACCCGCACTATTTGCAGCTGTTAGATTGTAAGTCGTGGTCTGAGAGGGAGAGACAGTAAATTCCACCGTGCCGCTGACATCACCTATGCCGTTATCAAGTGTAAGCGAAGTAGCGTCGGTGATGTCCCAAGTGAGCTTGGTGCTGGAGCCAACGGAAACCTTTGGTAAATCAGAAGTGAAAGCAGAAACCACAGGGCCACTAGCCTTGGATGGGCCAGCCTGATAACTGGATTGGACTTCAGCTGCATCGAGTGCTCTCTTGTAGATACGAAACTCGTGAAAAGTACCCTTAAAGTAAGGAACCCTACCAGCGTACTGCGACTTACCCAGCCAGTTTTTGGTGTCGTTGAGTATCGATAAGCTACTTGTCGTTGAACGACTCCCACTGAGTTCACCATTCACATACAGATAGGCCTTGTCACCGGTATCGTCGTAGCTAACGGCAAAATGCGTAGTCGTCTCGCCATCGGATGGTATTGTGGTGGCCCCATTTAGACGTTTTTCCCCACTATTTAGGGCGAATGCAAACCTCACAGGAGATGTACTGCTACTGGATCGAGGAGTGAGGTAAAGATAGTTGAAGTTGTCATCGCCAAATTCAAATATGCGTTGCCATTGGGATGTGGATGGACCTTTCCAATCGACCCAAGTTTCGAAAGTCGCATCGGTGAGTTTAGATATAATTCCATCCGGAAATTCCACGTAGTCGTTGACGCCATCTAGAGAAAGGTATCCCAAGCCTGATAGTTTTGCCCCGCCAGCAATGGTGGCGTCAAGTTCACCAACTTGGTCTTCGAGGGTCTTGCCGGCACCACTGAAGTCGTAGCGATGGGCCAAATAGCTTGGAGGAGAGATATTGGGCACGACATTTACGGTACGATGTTTACTGGCGACATTGCCATCCTCATCGCTCACGGTGTACCAGACTTTGAAGCTTCCAGTACGGGAGGTATCGGTAGCAGAAGCATCAATCGTAATACCAGCGGAGACATCCCCATCCTTGTCATCGGTTGCGGTGGCACCTGCGTCCTCATAGATTGTCCCGACAGGAACTTCAATGGTGCGACCACCAGCTACCTTGATGACAGGTTCGGGTGGTGGCAGAAAGCTCTTCCCGGGAGTCCCACCCTTGTCGTCGCTAGCTTGCCAATGTGAGGGGTCCGTACCGAAGCGGTCCACATTAGTACGCACAATTGAGTACCCATAACCGTCACCCTCGGCGGGCCAAGGCGCTTTGTCGTTATATCGAACGGAATCCACAAGTACATAGGGCGAGCTAGTGGTTCCGAGCTCGGGGTTATCGGGCAGCTCGAGGTCGATCCGCTCACCGCTATCCTGCAGATTGCCTGTGTAGGGCCCAAAGATGAGTACTTCCTCTTCGATGCTGTGCTTGAGCCGGAAAACCTCAGGGTCTCCGTTGACCAAGATTACCATGCCACGTTTCTCCAGAGTGAGCCCTGGGGGGAAGGAGAAACCAATACCAGAAACCCGCCAAGTGTTTGAGGTCTCTACGGAGTTGAACAAGGGTACTTCTCCTTCTGAGATATTCTGGAGTTCAATCCATTCCATGTCACCCGGTTCAGGATGATACATGATTTCACTGATCACGACTGGTCCAACTCGAGGACCGGAGTTGACTTCACCTAATGTAGGCTCGGTCTGAGCAGTGAAGAATACTTCTTGGCGGGAGTTAGTATGACGACCGAAAGAGACGCCGTTGACTGAAGCGCCAAAACTAACCTTGTCTATGAATCTCTGGAGTTTGCCAGAGGCATCGGCTTGCACGATCCATGCGGAATCACCCTGTGAACTGAATGTGAATTCATTTGGACCTCGGTTGCCTGGGTTTGGGTTCCAGAGGCCGTTAGGGTTGAAGTCTTTTTCGTCGAAGGTTTTGAAAGCACCTGCAGCAAGAGTCGTATTGGAGGGAATCTGGAACTTTTTCCAATTATCACTCGAATCGGTAAGGTACCAGTGACTGATATCTACGATTTGATCAGTAGGATTGTGGAGTTCAATCGTATCGAGAACGGGAACATCAGTGTGGGCTAAAACTTCGTTTATCAAAATAGAGACGGCCGGGCCTTCTCCTGCGGAACCAGGTGTTCCGCCGTACTCCGAGCTTGAGCGCCAGTTCTCTGGATTAGCAAGGTCAGCAGCAGGATCGATGACCTCAAGAGTGCTCCCCTTTCCGTCTGCACGGCCGGGCCATCCATTGTTGTTGTCGTAATTGAAGGCGAGCACGAGGTTGCCATCCTTGTCGAGCACAGTGATATTCTCACCACCATTGGAAAGTTTTCCATCTCCCCACTCTCCCGCGAGCCTATTGGAAATAGACCCTCCGTGAGCGGCAAGCAAAGCAGCCTGATTGGCAGCGACCACAATGCGTTCCCCTGCCCCAAGGGTCTTCTGCCCAAATGTAAATTCACCCACAGGTGCGCCATCTACGAGTTTGACCCCGTCAAGCTCGATTGAAGATTCTGAGACATTCACAAACTCGATGAACTCCTCATCGCTGCCACCTGTTGGAGCGTAGGCAATTTCACTAATGCGAAGCTTCCCGCGCAAGGGCGACTCAAGAGCTGGATCAATCAACATAGCGTAGTCAAAAGATACGCCCACAGACTCTCCAGCGTTACTGGTGGAAAGGTGAAGTCCAACACGCAAAGTTTCAGGATTACCCGAGAGATTAACCGTGTGCAGGTTTTGCCAATGCTCCATTTCGTTCTGCCATTCAAACTCTAAGCCACCAGCTCGATGTTTTACACGAATCCTGACCTCACCGAAATTGTAGCTTCCGGTCTTAAGGGTTTGTGCGCTACCTGTCCCGACCCGCTTCACTGAGAGTGTTTGCCCGCCATCTAGTCCGAAGAAGTACCTACGAAATTGGCCGGACTCTTCAGTTTCAACAAGTAGGCCGGTGTGGAATGAACCGAATTGTAGAGTTCGCAATCCAACCTTGGTTTGAAAAGTCCAGTCTGTCTTCTTGGGCACATCACGCACCAGAGCGGCATACTTGGGGTTGGATCCCGTAAGAGAACGGTTAGTACCACGCTGAAGCTGTACACGGAGAGAACCGGATTCTTCATCGAATGAGTAAGAAGCACCCCCAATGGAGTTACTTCGCGCTTCTAGATTCTCAGCGGTCCAGTAGCTTTCGAGAACATCACCACTGAAGCTGGTGAACCCGTCTTTACCATAGGCAGAAACTTCACGAACAATGGTGACTTCATTTCCAGAAACATCTTTAGCCTTCAACGTGAATGGATAAACACCGGGCTTGAGAAACTGCGCCCTAAGAGCCTGCCCTTGACCACCGTCTAAAATTTCAAGGTCCTTGTCAGGATACTCCCAACTGAAATCGATTCGGCCCAACTCCGGGTCCGTCGTATCGGAAGCATCTAGCTCTATGGGTTGGGCTACAGGCACCTTCCAAGCCGCGCCTTTGGAGCTGATATCAACCAGCGGGGAGGCATCCTTATCGAGTGTGACGACGATAGTCTTTTCCTCGATTATTTTGCCAAAGTAGTCGACACCCTGTACTTTAAGCGTATTAACGCC
>CAJWWL010000143.1 GCA_913048125.1 uncultured Opitutia bacterium
CCTTCGGCTAGCGCATCAGGCGCCAGAGGTATAGTACGCTCCCAAACCCTACCAGATTCCAAATGGAAGAATCGGAGGTTGCAAATGTCGATCGTGGAACCTGTTGAGGCAGAAGGGACTCTCTGTCCCAGACCAGTAAATTCATCTATCGGACGAAACCTTGTGCGAACAGGTTGTAACACTAAATCCTCGAACCCCAGTAACTCTCCATCAGAAACCGACAGAAGCTCTGCATTAAGTTGTATTTCTGGAGAGTATTCACCGAACACAGATGGGGATTGACTTAGTGATTCCAGAGATTGACTCAGCATGCTTCCAGCAACATTCCACGAACCGGGCACAAATAGAGGTGCTGTGTCAAGAAGTACGCTGGCTTCAGCAATTGGATGGAGGCTAATATCAGGATCGCTAAAACTCTTGGATACAAAAGCCGATCCCGAACGGATATTACATTTATCGGAGAATTTAGCTAGCGGATCGATCAAAATAAATCCCCAGAGTAAGCCAGCAACGACTATCAATGAAGATGAAATCGCTAGCCCGAGAGGAATGAGGCTGGTTTTCAAAAAGCTTTTGCTTTGACTCACGGCATTGACTCCGAGGCAATATGGACTCTACCGACGCCAGCATCTCGAGCTAGCTCACAGATCCGAAAGAAAGCTTGCATATTGGTTTCTCGGTCTAGTTTAACCAAGAGTAATGAAGTAACCGTCCCGTTATTCTCAGAAAACTCCTTAAGGACTTCCTTAAACCGAGGGTCTTCCAGTGAATAGAGGCGACCGTTTAAGAGAACACGGTCCCCACTATCACCAGTCAAAACAGTTAGTACATTCATGGCCAGAACGCTCTCAGCAACCCCTTCCCCACCACGTGGGAGGTTAAGGCTCAATCCTGGCGAAAAGATAAACCGAGTAGAGAGAAGTAAGAACAGGCAGCCAATGCCACAGAAATCCAAAAGTCCAATAAAGGGGAATGTTGGCCGGAGGGACTTACGAAGTCGATGCAGACCAAGCGGCTGGGATAAGGATTCAGCTTGGGTACCAGCTGACTGTAGAGAAGGACTCATAGGTATTATTTGTCACGTACAGGAAGGTCCGTCTTGGTCTCAGCTTCTGAAAGAACCTTGTCCTGTGCAGTAAGAAACTGAAGGATTTCCTGTCCGACTAACTCCATGTCTAGAATAACGGCGTTGACTCTTCCGTTTATGAAATGGTGCGCTACCATAGCCATAGCACCAATAATCAATCCCACAATAGTCGAGACTAATGCCTGAACCATATCACCAGCGAACAACGAACTCTCAACATATGGCCCACTTTCGTTCAGCCGCTGAAATACGTTCAGCGCAGATACGCCAGTACCGATCAACCCCAGAAAAGGCGATAAATTCGCAACAAGTACTATCCCCCCTAAACGTCGCTCCAAAAGAGGAACTTCATTGAGAGCTGCTGCTTGAATTCCATGGCGTATTGCATCACGGCCCTCTTCAAAGTGCAAAAGGGCCGCCCTGACGATGCTGGTAACAGGCCCAGGGCTTTCCTCGCAAAGGGTTAAAGCCTCGACGAGGCGCCCCTTTCCGACTAGCGCTTTGACCCCAGCAAGGAATTTGTTTTTATTAATATGTCCTCGGTGTAGGTAAAGAAATCTTTCGAAGAATAGAATTAGGCCAGCGATTGCCAATATACAGAGCGGCCAAAGTAGGAGGCCGCCAGTGCTAGATAGGGTTTCAATTACCTTAGGCATGTCCAAATTTTTAAATGATGTTTAGATGCCAAGTTGATTTATACGGGAATTAGCAAGTCCTCGTCCAGGAAGGTTCTTTTCCTCTATGAGCCCATAAACAATTTTAGCTTCGTCTAGCACGCTGACTTCCTCCAACAGGTTACCGAGTTCAAGTATTGAACGAGACATCCAGTATCTCCCCCTAGCACCGAGCTGGGGCACTTTTTCTTCTGGATTCAGGAGGAAACGGTCAAGATTGGAACCAAGAACCTCCTGAGCGGCAGGGCTCTTCCCAATTTGCCTATGAGCAAATGCAAGTTTGTAGCCGGCCTCTACAGACACATCAGGAGGAAGATCAGGTTGAAGAAACAGGCGCTCGAGCAACTTTATAGCAACCTCGAAGCGCACTAAGTCGTCACCAGCCTGAGCGAGTTGACAGTCAGCATTGGACAGCAATGCGAGATGCAGTTCTGGGTGCTCAGGATACTGGTTCAACAAATTAGCATAGATCTGCTGTGCATTCCCAAACTGATTTAGCTTACGGAACAAATGACCCTGTCGAAGACGTGCGTAATAGACTAGTCCATGGCTTGGGTACTGACTAATTAATCTCTCCAATAAGGATAGCGCCTCTTTGTAGAAATTCTCCGAACCACGTTTCTCAGCGAACTGTGCGGCCTCTAAAAGCGCCAAAGGAGCCATGGTATTGTCAGGGTAATCATCAGCCAATTTGACGCTGAGCTGCTGGGCCCTTACTAAGTCATCTCGGTGGTAATGAAAGGAAGCCTCCAACAAATAAGATCTTTGAGCAAATGAGGTCTTGGAGTAGTCTTCCCTCAATTTGGCAAGCACAGGCTCAGTTGACTCATAGTCGTCTTGCGCAAGAAGGGCTCGTGCTTTTAACATCAAAGCTCCAGCAAAAAGATTTTCATGATCAGTCTCATTAAATTTCCCTTCAGGCACAGCAGCTAGAGTTTCTAGGAGATTATCAGAGTACTGAGAGGCTTCACTGGGACGGCCCAATTCAAGTGCAAGGTGAGCTTCAAGCCATCTTAATCTCATCACCAATGCATACGGCATATGATCTTTAATTTGTAACTCCCCAGCCTTTATCATATCACGCACCCGAGAAAATGCCTCCTTAATACGACCAGCTGATTTCATCTTTGATACAAGGTTCCACTCGGCCCTCCACCTGAAACCGCTATAATCTGGGGAAAGTGGATCTAAGGTTCCTAAAATATCCTCCGCAAGGTCTAGTCTATCATTGCTGATTAGGGCCAAAATATGCTGATATTTAAGAATGGCTCTGGTAGCCTCATCCGGCGATTGCTTTGCTGAATTCGCATACAAGGTAGCGGCGATCTCATAGTCACCGGCAAGGAAATGGCAGTCCGCTAACTGGACACTCAAATGCAACTTTTTGGCAGGATCCGCTAGTTTATCGCGGATACGAGACAGAAAAGCCGCAGCTGTACGATATTGAGGAGGTTGACTAGACAAAGATATACAGGCCAAAAGACGTAGTGCATTGGGGACATTCTCTGCTTGAGGAAAACCCTGAAGATACGCATCCGCAGTCTGACGCGCCAAATCAACCTTTTCCTGCTCGAAAGCAGCCTGTGCAAGTAGTAGCAAAAATTCACCTCGCAAAGGGTGCTCGGGAACTTCAGATAACAAGTTGCTTAGGTAGGTAATCCAGTCTCCTTTTGAAGTGGTATCATCAGGCCAGCTTTTTAGCAGAAGATGAAGTCCTAGCAGTGAAATTCGACGATCCTTTGATGTACGAACTAGTTCCTTCAGTGCCAAAAAACCTCGCCCACTTCCCTCAGGCGAGAGAATGCCAACGAGTAGTAATAACTGACCACGCTGGATATTCTCATCAACAGGCAGTAAGGTCAGATGCTTTTCTAAGACTGCAAGTGCCTCCTCCGTATTACCATTCTTATGCAGGGCCAGTGCGAATTCTTGAGCAAATTGAAAGCCTGAACGCTGCCCCTGAAAGGAGTCTACCTTTTTACGTAAAGCCTCAATAAGTTCAAAGTTCACAGGGCCGGCGAAGACCCTTCGCTGGTATGCAGCCAGCTCCATCTGAATGCGCTGCACAGGTAATTTAGCGAGTTCGACTGCACGGTCCATAAGTAAAAGTCCTGTTTCCTGTGCGCCGGCATCCCACTGCAGTACCCCGCGCACATAGAGAAACCAAGGCTGGTCCTCTTCAGAAAAGTCATTCTCATGCAGGCCTTGAAGCCTCCCCGATGCGGAAGCACGCTGACCAAGTGCAAGATCAAGCATTGACTGACGGAGTTTCCAAGCAGGTGCGTTCGGGACTTCACCTTCTGCCAAAGCCTCTTCTGCAAGCTGAAAGTTCCCTATCGCCAACAATGCGCTTACCCATTTGAGCCGAATACTAATGTAGCGAGGGTCTTCCTCTGAAAGCTCATTCAACACTTGGCCAAAGGATTTTGCCGCAAGACTAGCTAATCCGGTTTCTAGTGCAGTAGTTCCAAGAGATATACGCTGCTCAATTCTCGCCCGTTCCAAAACTAGGTCTGTTGCACTATCTTTTGCAAGCGGTGCTTGGGCTATCCCATGAGAGGGAAAGATTGCCAGCAAAAATAGACTCGCTCGAAGTATGACCTTCACCGAATTCTCCTCAACAACCCAGTGAGCACGCGTCCAGAACCTAACTCTGTAAATTCCATTTCTCCCTGCATACGCAGATATTGAATGGTTTCTACCCAACGAACAGGACTGTAAATTTGCTGTTTAAGTATTTCACCAGTGCGCGAAAATTCGTACGGCTTCGCCTCCAGATTGGAGATAACTGGAAATTTAGGCGCAGTAAATTTGTAATCTTCTAGGAAAGCACCGAATTCCTCGGCAGGCTGCTTCATGTAACTGGAGTGAAATGCTCCACTCACTTTCAGCGGGATATAGCGCTTAGCTCCATTGTCCAGGAATGACTTTTCTGCATTCTGTATATCGGATTGAAGGCCCGATACGATAATTTGCTCTGGGGAGTTTAGGTTTGCGATGTCAATTCCAGAAAATTTACTACTCTCCAGTACCTGCTTAACCTCGGAAAGTTGCAACCCGATAACGGCTGCCATTCCGCCCCCTTTCTGGCATTGCATAATCTCTCCCCTCTTCTGCACCAACTGGACGCCGGTGGCAAAATCGATAACTCCCGCAGCGTATAATGCAGCGTATTCACCAACCGAATGCCCAGCTGCAAATGATATTTCGAGTCCAGAGTCCTCTTGCCAAGCCTCAAAGGACAGACACGACACTACGAATAATGCTGGCTGTGTGTAGAGGGTCTGATTAAGCTGATCAGTTTCGTCATTACACAAAGCCTTCACAGAGTAACCGAGTATCTCATCGGCCTGAGCTACCAGTTTCGGAAATCTATCAAAAAGACCTCCACCCATACCAGGTTCCTGTGAACCCTGTCCCGGAAACAGAAGAGTTGTCATCATTATCCAATCCTTGTAATGAATATAATTTCCAAAGCTTTACATGATACAGCAAGCAGAAAAGCCCCGAGTTGACCTTCTTAGTGCATGAATATATTATATAGTTTCCGCACACGAGGTGTTGGTGCCGAATCAGTCCATATTTCAGGAATCGCAAATGCATTTGAAGAGTTAGGGCATTCAGTTGAGTTTGAAAGCCCTACTGGACTGGACCCAAGAAAAGGAACTGGGCATAGTCCATACAGAGAATCTGGCAAATCCTCACTCTTGCATCGAGTGGTTACGAAATTGCCAGGCCCACTTTTTGAACTCGCAGAAATAGCCTACAACCATCGTGTCAGAAAGCGAATACTTCAACGCCTCTGCAAAAAGCAATACGACCTAATTTACGAACGTCATGCATTCTTTCTCGAGGCGACTAGCAGGTTAGCCGCCTCGCGCGATATTCCATATGTAGTTGAGGTGAACGAACTCGTGGGCGACGAACGTGTCCGAAAGCAACCTCTCCTCACACCACTATGCCGCCGCTACGACCAGCGCATCTTTCAGCAAGCAAAACTGGTGGTAACAGTCTCACCACACCTACGCCGAAAAATTCTGGAACAATACAGTATCGATGAAAATAAAGTACTCGTACATCCTAATGCGGTAGAGTCCAAGATTCTAGAAAAAGAAACTGACCAAAAAAAGTTTTGCTACCAGTATGAGCTTGAGGGACGTCTAGTCATCTGCTTTGTTGGATGGTTTGTGCCATGGCACAGACTAGATCTACTTGTAGACGCTTTCTCTAGTCTTTGCGCAAATAAACCCAACCTCAGTCCCCTACTCCTGCTTGCAGGTGATGGACCCCTGAAGAAGGAACTCAAAAAACAGGCAATGGAACTCGGTATCTCAGAAAACATTGTTTTCACTGGTAGCATGCCCCACGAAGAAATTCCGAACCTATTAAGAGCGAGCGACATTTCCGTTATCCCGCACAGTAATGAATACCGGTCTCCAATCAAATTATTTGAGTATATGGCTCAGGAAAGCGCTGTGATCGCACCCTCAACAGAGCCAATCGCCTCAATTATCAGCGACGGCGTTAATGGAATACTATTCGAACCACTTAACTCTACTGAATTCATTGAAAAACTTTGCCTTTTAGCTACTGACGTCGAACTTCGTAAACGCCTCGGCAAAAATGGCCGTCAAACCGTTGAAAAGCACCATACTTGGACCCACAACGCGCGAGAAATACTCGCTAGGATTGCCTGAAAGAAACTCAATTCTACTTGT
Organism: uncultured Opitutia bacterium; assembly: GCA_913048125.1. Taxonomy (GTDB): domain Bacteria; phylum Verrucomicrobiota; class Verrucomicrobiia; order Opitutales; family JABJCN01; genus JABJCN01. The sequence continues at coordinate 6,480 of CAJWWL010000143.1, forward strand.
AATCCTAAAGGTAAGTCATCAAGGTAAACGGGCATTTTTTTTATGCGCCCGGATGGCGGAATTGGTAGACGCTGCGGATTTAAAATCCGCTGGCCGAGAGGCCGTGGGGGTTCGAGCCCCCCTCTGGGCACTTAAAGGACCAAATCAGCGAATTGCTAAGCGAAGCAATGCCTGAATCTCTCGATTATCAAGGCTGAAGTCATGCGCAGCTAGGATTGACCCATCCTCAACTTTAATGGCACGGACGCTAACATGGGTATTACGCCCATATCGGGAGGTAGTGTACATGCCAACAACCACGGCACTAACGTCATGCTGCGGGCCAATGCCTTCCTTCAAGTCTCTGGAAAGAAGGAATTCACCAGGATTGCCATTACTACCCTCGGCTGACTGTATAAGTATGTCCTCCTTGCGCAGTTTGACGTCGAGAATCTTGAAACCGTGTTGGGCAAGACGGGAAGCTACCTGCTCGGCGCTGATGCGCCCGAAGGAGCTAGACTGATCGAGCGAGTTGATATCAACAAAGGAGGAAACGATGAAGCCATCTTCAGCGCCCAGCTTATCAAGTTGCTCAACCAACTTATCTGCAGCACTGTAGGTCTTGGTTATGAGGTAGTCACCGTCTTCGACATCAATAAGTTTTGCAGTACGCGGCTCAGGCGCCGTCTGACAGGATGTCAGATTCAATATTACAGCGATTATTAAAAGGCAGAGACTAGATGTTCTTTTCATTGATGACACGGTAGCTTTGAGTTCCCAGGCTCTTAGGCTTTTCGATTTCTTGCTCGAGGTAAAAATGTGACTCACTGCGATTGATATATGCGATTTGAGAAAGGACGAAAACATCTTCTTCAGTATTGGAGAGTGTTGTAAAGACTAGTATCTCCTCAGAGTCAGGACCGGCTATATTGCCAGAGCTACCACTGAAAAACTGATTGAGGGAAATTCCAAAGTCTTCAACGACACGAGCAGCACCTCCGACTTCCTCTTTTTCATGACGAACATTCTGAACGCTGAACTGCAAACTAAGTTCTGTGTCTGCGTTATTAGTAACAGGCACACCTTCATTGTGTAAAGCAGTCAGCAAGAGCTTGTAGAAGGCAGTTGCGAAGGGAGTTTCAAACTCAGACTTGTTTACATAAATCTGTTCACCACCTTCAAATAGATCCTCTTTAGTGGCAAGTTCAGATGCAACTTGGTTGGCCATCTGCTGCCAGTGCTTTAGGGCCTCAAGACGAGCCTGTGTTTCTTGTTCTTTCTTCGGTTGAGTAGTAATTCGCGGCATATTTGAAATGCAGCCTGCGAGAAAAAAAACTGAAACTAAAAGGATGGCTGGAGGTGTCTTGGTCATGGAATGCACAATTTGGAGGAAGCTCCTTGATAGCTTAAGTCGGCAAACCACGGCAAGGCTTTAGTCTAAAAAAGGAAATGAATTCGCGGTCTTTTGGCTATTCTGACTCCCAGCTTTCAGTACTCGAATTCCATAGCCATCGAGACTCAGCAGAACCCATCCAGACATAGAACCATGTGGAACTAGATTCAACGTAAATGTAGGGATAGGTATCCTTATTCGTCCAGAACCAACCTTTGGCCTGATCATAGATCCAAAGGCTATCAGTATCGTTGCCAACCACATAAAGCCAGCCAAGAACAGGTGAGTAGAGCCAATTTATGTCCTCTGGAAAAGATGGACCAAACCAAGTGGAGGCGTAGTAACCGCTGCCTAAATCAGTGACATCAGACTCCTTCACAATGACAGGAACACTCCAGTTCACATTAACTGTACGCTTAACAGAGGCAGCATTTCCCGCGGCATCAGCGGCAGTGTAGGTAAGGATGTAAGAACCTTCGGTAGTGGTATCTAGTCCACCATCAGCAATGGATACATTAAGGTCTCCATCATGAGTGTCTGTTGCGATGGCTCCCGGATCCGAAAAGTCGGTATTGATTTCAAGGCTGATGGTAGAATCACCGGTTAGAGTAATGGTAGGGGATGTAGTGTCGACTACGGTCACATTGCGCGCAAGAGAAGCATCATTACCAGCGGAGTCTGTAACAGTGTAGGTCACAGTATAATTCCCTACTTTACTCACATCTACGGTATTAGTGACCTGGATATTTGCAGAAAGAACACCATCAACTAAGTCAGTGGCAGTAGCACCAGGATCAGTATATTTAGTGGACGCTTCATGAATGATGTCAGAATCGCCTTTGAGGGTTAATTTCGGTTCGGTAGTATCAACGATATTTACAGTTCGAACTATCTCGGTCGCATCGTTGCCAGCAGCATCAGACAAATTGAAGGTCACACTGTATGAGCCTGGCTTGTATGCATCCACATCGCTAACTGCTTCAACATCATCAGTAAGGTCGCCTTCTAGAGTGTCAAATCCAGTTGCACCTGCATCGGTGTAACCGGAGCCTGCTTCTATCGTTAT
>CAJWWL010000144.1 GCA_913048125.1 uncultured Opitutia bacterium
ACTTAGAATTAACACGACACAATTCCAATCATACGAAGACGATGAAACCTAAAAATCTAGCTATTGGAGTGGCCGTGCTTGCAGCGCTTGCCATAGCACTTAATTTCATCAACAAGCCTGCTGGCAGTTCCGGAGTTTCCGCTGACAAACAAAAGGTTAGAGGTCGTGCTCTGCTAACTCCTGAAAATGAGGAGCTACTGGAGAAGGCTCAAGAAGTTGTCATTCAGGCGCAAAAGACACTCTACATCAATGACGACGACAAAAATCGTTCTGATCTTTCAAATTTCATCCTCGTGGAGGACGCGAAAAAAGACGATGAGGTTCTTGCCAAGAAAGGTGATACTCTAAACGCATCAATTGTAGCAAAACTTCTAGAGAAAGAGGTAAGCAGCGTTGAAGTAAGCGAAACGGTGACTCTCTCCCAGGGAGCAGCTGGCTGGCTTGTAGATTCATTTCATGGGCTTCCAGGAAAGGACCCTTTCGATAGCAATGACGGCTTTCTGGAAGACCTTCGAAAAGCCAAAATTGTGCGTACTGCAGGCAAGACCGAAGATGTCAAAACAAAGCATGAAACCGGTAAAACAACGGTTAGCTTCAAGGACCAGGAAGGCAACACGATCTGGGCCTTCAACCCAGGTCGGCGTCATGACTCTGGTGGGCGCTTTGCTGCTGTAGAGGGCGAACCCTATGCTTACCACGTTCAATCGAAAATCAGCTCTGACAACGATAACTTCTCATGGCTTAACATTGACAATGACAATGATGACTGGGCTGAGAACAACCTACTCGCTTTCCTCGAGGAGGGAAATGAAGTAGAGAAGGTAGAACTCACCTATCCGACATTGCCGCCAGTAGTTGAAGCAATTACATTCACACGAGCAGAGGGAAAGTGGACCACTGACCAAAAGGTAGCTGGCAAAGAATTCGATGAATCCAAGGCATCAGATCTAATTGATGACTTGATCGATATACGATGGAGTGAAGCACTCTCGCTAGATTCAGAAGACGTAAAGGGAGCAGCAGGCCACTTTCGCAAGTTGGTCTTGTATACGAAATCATTAGGTAAATTTGAAATACAAGTCGGCAGAAGCCCTGCTCCTCCAAAACCACCAAAGAGTGATGAAGAGAAAGAAGAGGATAGCGAAGATGCCGAAGACGAGGATGATACAGAAGATGAGCCGGAGCCTGGTCCTGTTATTACGCTTATCGAGTCCAAGTCTGTATCCGACCCATTGTTCAGGCTTGCAGAAAAAACTGCCTTTGATGCTGGTGAGTCACTTTATGATGCCATCCCTGAGACAGTAGCAGGCTTCTTCAAAGATCCTCCTCCCCCACCGCCTCCTCCCCCAGCAGCTGTATCTCAAACTGGTGGCACATCACCAACCGGAGCAGTCAGCCCAACACCTAGAAAGAAAATCACTGTAGCTACACCACCTATTCCAGTGCCCCCTCTTCCCAAGAAGGATGGGGAAACCAACACTCCCCCGCCGCCACCTGGCCCACCACCGAATATCACTCCTCCCCCTCCTCCAACTACACCTCCGCCACCATTGCCGGAATCAAAATAGTAGTTTTGAATTGGTGTCGAGTCTTGTTGGGGCGTTAGATGTTTATCTACCTAGCGCCATAACTTGGCGGGAAATACGAGTCACCTCTCGATCATGCTTGCGGGCACTTGAGTCGTAGGACTCTAGCAAAGACCAAAATTTGTGAGAGTGGTTCATCTCGGTGAGATGAGCCAATTCATGCAGAAGTATGTAATCCTGAAGTTCCGGACGCACAAGAACAAGACGCCAGTTAAGAGAGATAGTACCGCGGTCTGAACACGAACCCCACCGAGATTTTTGGTTTCTTATACTTACACGCTCTAATGGTAAGTTTCTCTCATTCGATAGATACAATAATCTCTCTTTCAAGGCCTCGGAAGCTAATTTACGAAGTAAACGTAAAAGCTCCGTTTCCTGAACCATTTCACGATTGATAACCAGTTTGATACCATCTGTGTTTTGTATGAAGGATGATTTCTCACCAAAACTAACCTTCACTGGAAACTTTCCTCCACTGATCGCCAACCATCCCTGTTTCTGAACGTACGAAAGAAGTGTGACTTCTTTGAAATCTACCCTCCGACCTATATGCTTTTTCATCCAGTCCCCATGGCGGTTCAAAAATTCAATTCCTATCTTGCGTGAGCATCCGCGAGGTAGGGTTAGTACAACCTCTCCATGTATACCGATAGTAATTCGAAGTCGGCGTGCCCGAGAGGAATGACATATCTTTACCGGCATCCACTCCGGTCCATCCGAAGTAGGCACTGCCAATAATTCCGTTTCAGGAGACTCCTTCGACACGGGCTTCAATTTCTCTCTGCACATGACCGGAGTGCCGGCGAATAGCAGCTTCAGGATCAATCCCTGCTTCCCTACAGGCCGAGACAATATCAAAAAGCATCTTTCCTGCATGCTCTTCAGTCAGTTCTTCAGCAGTCTTTTTCGCTGTTGCTTGGTCAATAATACCCTCTGCAGGCAAAACCTTTTTCTGTATCCGCTTGTAAGTCTCAAGAGCATGAAGCAAAGCGGGCAACTTGGGTGGTAGATTTTTGAAGACACCTTCAGGCTGTCGGCCTTCTTTCTCAGAAGCTTTTATTTTCTCCCACTCCACAAGAACTTCTCCCGAGCTTTCCAAATGGATACCCTCTCCAAAAACGTGAGGATGACGACGGATAAGCTTAGCATCAATATCCCGTGCGACATCCTCAAATTTGAAATGCCCTTCCTCCTCAGCAAGTCTGGCATGCATCACAACTTGCAAAAGCAAATCTCCAAGTTCCTCCCGCATTAGTTCGAAATCAAGATTATCTATGGCCTCTAGTAATTCCGAACACTCTTCAACCAAACAAATGGTAAGCGATTGGTGTGTCTGTTCTTGGTCCCAAGGGCAACCTCCTGGTTCTCGAAGGTTGGCAACAGTTTTCTTTAAGGCATTAACTTCTTCCATTTTAAAAATGGACAAACTAGGACGGGCTCTCAGCCTGTCACTTCGAAAAACATAGGATGGACAAACTGATAGAAATTATGGACTGGAAGCGTCGGGAAGTCGCCGACCGCATTCGACCCGTCCGCGATCAGGAACTCGCGCACTTCAAAGAACATAATCTCGCCAGAAAAGGATTCGTGAATTCTCTGGCTGGAACTGAACAGCTCTCCGTGATTGGTGAAATCAAGAGAAAGTCTCCTTCTGCAGGAGATATTTCAGCTGCCGCAGATTCGGTCGACCAAGCACGCCGATATGTGAACTCAGACGTTGATGCTATCTCCGTTCTCACTGACGAAAAATATTTCTCAGGTAAAATGAGCGACTTATGGGATGTCACTGATTTTCTTCGAGACCACGATCGAAAAACACCCTGCTTGCGTAAGGACTTTATGGTTCACCCGATACAGGTTCTTGAGGCTTGCGAAGCTGGCGCAAGAGCAATTCTAATCATTGTACGCGCCTTGGATGATGATGAAATAAAGCAACTCTACAACGCAGCTAATCTCGCCGGTCTAGACAGCCTGTTTGAAATCCATGAACCTGCAGAGTTGGAACGTGCCTTAATGTTCGAACCTCAGATTATTGGTGTAAATAATCGTGACCTTACAAGATTTGTCACCGACCTGCAGTTTTCCTGTGATCTTATTCCACAAATCCCGGATGACATAGTCACAATTAGTGAAAGTGGTATTCATTCACTCGAAGATGCTGCACGTGTCAAAGATGCAGGCGCCCAAGCTGTGCTTATTGGGGAAGCGCTTATGCGTGCCGAAGAACCAGAAGCGTTCATTGAATCCATACACCAACTTTAAACCATCTCATGAAACCAATTCTCTACATTAAACAAGGATGTCCTTGGTGCATAGACGCCCTAGACTATTTTAAACGCAAGAAACTAGACCTCGACGTTCGAGATGTACGCGGATCTGCAGAGGGCATGGCTGAACTTGAAGAAGTGAGCGGTCAGAGTCTGACCCCGACCTTAGTACATGGCAACTTCCTAGTAGCCGATTTTGATATAGACGAGTTTGAAGCCGCTCTTAATGGTAATCCTACTGCACGAAAAGAATTAGGAATTTAGATTCCAAATAGAAACTTTTGACTTCTCGAAAAGCTAAACAACGAAGCTTGGCTGAGAAGCTGTCTGTTAAAGGTTACCGCAGAACTCCTTCAGACGAGCTAAGCCTTTTTCAATGACATCGTCTGATGTAGCATAGCTTAAACGCATGTAGCCTGGTGCACCAAAGCCCTCTCCAGGCACAACGGCAACCTTCTGCTCTTCAAGTATACGTGCTGCGAAATCGTTAGCTGAGACACCATAGGAAGCAATACTTGGAAATAGATAGAAAGCGCCTTGGGCGCGTTCACAAGTAATACCCTCAATAGCGTTGAGTCCATCGAGGAGAGTGATACGACGGCGATCAAATACCTCCAACATACCATCAATAGCTGCACGAGATTGATCAGGCTGTTCAAGGGCAGCTAGAGCACCCCACTGAGCAAAGGTCGTGGCATTGGAGCTTGTTTGACTTTGGATGCTCCCAACAGCCTTAGCAATAGAGGGATGGGCAACTAAAGTACCTAGTCGCCACCCAGTCATTGAGAAAGTTTTAGAAAAGCCAGCTACAGTGATGACCTTATCAGCTGCTTCTTTACTAAAGGAGGCAGGACTATGGTGCTCTACCCCGTCGTAGAGCAAATACTCGTAAATTTCGTCGGACATTATGTAAATGCCCGCTTCAAGAGCGACTTCTACCAGTGCCTCCATTTCCTGGCGATTGTAGATGGCACCAGTGGGATTTGAAGGACTGTTGATTATAACCATACGGGTCTTAGGTGTTATGGCTGCCTTTAGTTGCTCGGGATTGATCTTGAAGCCAGCACCATCTTCTGCAGGCAGAACAACCGGAACACCTCCAGCAAGCTTAACCATCTCAGGGTAACTAACCCAATAAGGTGCTGGAATGATCACTTCATCGCCAGGGCTTGTCACGGCAAGAATGGCAAGGTAACAAGAGTATTTACCACCAGGGCTAACGATAACACTAGCAGCTTGAACACCATCAATACCGTTCTCTTTGGAATACTTCTCTGCAAGAGCCGAACGGAGCGCTGGAAGTCCAGGCGCTGGAGCATATTTTGTCTTACCCTCAGCAAGTGCTTTTGCGCAAGCTGCTTTGATAAATTCAGGCGTATCAAAGTCGGGCTCACCAGCACCGAAGCCGCAAACATCTTCGCCAGCAGCTTTCATTGCCTTTGCTTTAGAATCAACAGCAAGGGTCGGCGAAGGTGCAATATTCGCTGCCCAAGTTGAGAGTTGTATATCGTTTTCGCTCATGATGGAAAATTTTTGTGCAAATCAAAAATGCGCTGGCAACTGAAAACTCTATAAAAAAACCTTAAAGGCGTTTGAGCTTATCAGGTTGGGGAATGAAAGTCTGGCGGTAGTCAAAAAGAATATCAGGGTTCTTGTTGCCTACAGCGGCTGCGGTTACTTGGAAGCGAGCCTTATCACGACTGATTTCATTAACGAGATCAATGGTTTTTATGATCCATTGCTCGTCCTCCAGTTTTTTGAAACTGAGTATTTTGAAAGTGCGCAGAGGCTTGTCTAGCGGACCAAGAATCTCTACTCGAAGGAGAGCATTGTAACTGTCGTCCAGTGCATAACGTACAAGTTTAAATTGGCTTTCAAAACCTCGAAAGCCTATTGGAGGAGTGGCTTGAAAAATATGGGCAGGACGACCCTTTACCTTTTCGGGACCAATATAGCGAGTGTCTGGCCAATAGCTAAACGGCATGAGCAGATCAAACGGCACATAGCCAACACCAGGCAGGATTTCCTTGAACCAATTTTGAGAAGTAAGATTGGTAAAGGGAGGAGGTTGAGTTGGCGGGTTATTTAAAGGGGAGGATAGATGTCGCTGCCATATTGAAGGCTGGGTCCCATTTTGTAGAATCATCTCGATGGACTTTCCCACTTGAACTCCTTCAGTTGCAGAGAATCGTGCCCGCATTAACGGTCCAAACTGATTCCATGTACCCCATAGCAATCCCTTAAAAACACGTGACTCGCCACGGCGAGGCATGTGTTCAAGTACAAATTGAAAAGTAAAGTCTCCTGTTAGGGGCTGGTGCCTAAATTGGTGAAGCCTAGTTGCAGCCTCCTGTGGTGACAAAGGAACACCCTTTCCTGTCGGGATTGGAGTTCGCGGTTGAGCAATGAGCGAAGTTGCAAATATTATGCCGAGCAGAGTAAAACGTAGGAAACGGCTGTGAAGCGCCTCCAATGCAATGCCAGACATGGATGAGATCTAATTGCCCTCGGCGGATGAAGAAGGAGCCGGCGAAACACTTCCGGTAGGAGAGGTCGAAGTGTTAGGGACGATACGAACATTGCCGGTAGCTGAGCTTGCTTCTGCTGGTGCAGGATCTTCCGTGGGAGTCAAACTATCAATGGCGCCATCTTCCGTGATACTCTTTTTTAATGTGCCTAGGTAGAGTCCGAAACAAAGAACAAAAAAGATGATGGTAGACCAGACGGTTGCCTTGGTAAGAATGTTGCCAGTCTCTGAACCAAAGGCTTGTTCAGCAGCACCCCCGCCCAATGTAGACCCCATGCCCGCGTTGGAGCTAGGACGTTGCATAAGGACGACCAATATTATGAAGAGGCTCAGTACAATTAGAGCCACAATTCCAAATCCGATTAGAAATTCCATGTTGTGTTGAACGGAAAGAGGTTGATAAGATAGATGTTCGCTGGGAGTGACAAGTGGAAATGCTTAACGTTTGAAACTAGAGATGTCCGTATCGGACTAAGACTTCTGCAATCTGGATTGCGTTCAGTGCAGCACCTTTCCAAAGTTGGTCACCGACAACCCAAAGAGCTAGGCCATTCTCCAATGCGGCGTCTTTGCGTATCCGCCCTACACCGCAAGGAACCCTTTCGCTGTAATTTACAGGCATTGGGTAGACTAGATTAGAGGGATCATCACGAAGTTCGGAGCCTTCAAAATTGTCGATAGCTTCACGAGCAAGATCAACAGAAACAGGCTTTTCAAATTCGGCATTGATGGACATTGAGTGAGCACGCATGACGGGTACGCGCACACAAGTGCAGGAGACCTCAAGGCTTGGATGGTCGAGAATTTTTCTTCCCTCGTTGAGCATCTTCATCTCTTCCTTTGTATACCCATCATCAAGAAATGAGTCGACGTGCGGAAGGAGATTGAAGGCAATCTGGTGAGGATAAATGCTGGGTTCGTGAGTATCTCCAGCCATCAAGGCGCGAGTCTGTTCTTCAAGTTCGACAATTGCAGCTGCGCCAGTTCCAGAGACGGCCTGGTAGGTCGAGACAAAGAAACGCTTGAGCCCAAACGCTTCATGCAAGGGGTACAAACCCATGAGGGCTACAGCTGTAGAGCAGTTGGGGTTAGCCACGATTTGTGGCTTGTTGTCGCGTAAAACCTCCCCGTTAATCTCGGGAACGACCAAGGGGACTTGAGAGTCCATCCGAAAGGCTGAACTGTTGTCTATAACTACACAACCACGCTTTGCAGCTTCAGGACCTAGATCAAGGGATATATTCCCTCCAGCACTGAAAATAGCCACATCGAGACCTTCAAATGCATCTGGATTGGCTTCGGTAACAGTCCATGACTTATCTTGCCAAGTGATGGTCTTACCAGAGGAACGGGCAGATGCAAGAAGGGTGATTTCCTTAAAGGGGAATGCACGTTCATGAAGGAGGCGTATGAGTTCTTGACCAACCGCTCCCGTGGCGCCGACAATGCCGACTTTCAAATTATTGCCTGATGAATTCATTTTGGAACGCGCGGATGATGGAAAAGTGCTCCGCCTTGTCAATCCCCCCTACTCAGATTTACATTGGTGTGAGCATTCACCTGCAGGAATTATATCTTCTAGAGTATGGGACTGTCCGGCGCATGTTTAGCATTTCCACTTCGAAGAAAGAACCTTCCTGCATAGAAGACTCTTTGGGGACTCCATGGGGGCTACATAAAATTTCGGCCAAAGTAGGCGATGGAGCACCAATGGGAATGGTATTTCGAGGCCGAGAACCCACTGGTAAGTGCTTCCATGAATATGATGAGAAAACTAACCAACAGAATTTAATCACAACTCGAATCTTGCGCCTTAGCGGTTTAGAAAGAGGACTCAATTCGGGTGGAAACTGTGATTCATGGAGGCGCTACATCTATATACACGGAACAAACCACGAAGAAAAAATTGGATCACCTGCCAGTAGCGGTTGCGTACAGTTGAGTAATGTGGACGTAATGACCCTTTTTGAAATGGTAACCGAGGGCACGCTGGTGCTAATTGAAAAAGAACCGATCTCGGTCATATGATTAGTCTGCGCAATGAGCTAGAAGCACCCGAAGATCCGGTTTCTTTTACGGATCTCACGGATTTGATCAAAGACATCTTCGAGCCAGATGGCCATTTGACCAAGATCATGGAAATGGAACATCGGCCACAGCAAGCAGACATGGCTTTTGCTGTCGCACAAAAAATGCAGGAAAACTCCCCTCTCCTCTTTGAAGCAGGCACAGGGGTGGGAAAGAGTCTTGCCTATTTAATCCCAGGTATACTTCAGGCTGTGGAGAGTCGGCGCCCTCTGATTGTATCTTCGCATACAATTTCGCTCCAAGAACAAGTGCTTAAAAAGGACATCCCGCTCTGCGAAGAGTTTTTCAAAAAAATACCTCCGCTAGAACGATTCAAAGAGTTCAAGACTGCCTTACTGGTGGGCAAGGGCAACTATTTGTGTCCAAATC
>CAJWWL010000145.1 GCA_913048125.1 uncultured Opitutia bacterium
CAGCTTTGCGGAGGCGCCGAGTTAGTTTTTCGGGCTCCATCATAGGTGGAGAGGCTAAGACGAGGCGAGCATTGGGAGCACGTTTGTGAAAGGCTTTCAGGAGTTTGTACATATTCTGGGCGGTGTTATGTACAGTCTCGCTAGTGTGGCCGTGAACACGGAGATCGTTGGCTCCAAGTTGTAGGAGAAGCCAGTCGGTATCTTTGGGTATGGTTGGGATGACTTCATCAATACGGCGTAGGTAGGCGGTGGTCGACCAGCCACTTCGACCTTGAGCGATGACTTCAAGGCTTTCGCCGCCGATTTGGTTTAGTCGTGCGGGGAATCCATGTTCAGGGGACACACCTTCGGCTGCAGTCATGGAATCACCTGCGATGACAAGTTTCCCTTTTGGTGGGGTGGGGCGATATTGTTTGAAGAGTTGTTGGCGACGAGCGGTGAGCTCTTGCAGGATTCGAGGCTGTGCAGGAGCAAGATTGTTTTTTTCGTTGGGATCTTCGGCGAGGTTGAAAAGGAATTCATCTTCAGGAGTCTTCAAGAGCTTCCATTCGCCTCGTCGAAGGGCAGACCAACCGCTGCGTTTAAGCTCTGCGTGTGATCCGGTTTTCCAGAACAGTTCCCTGTCGTTATCCCATTCATTAGAATCCTGGCGTTGCCAAAGCGGGGAAAGATCTAGGCCTTCCGCTCCTAAGGGGGGTCTTGTGCCGGCAAGTTTGGTGAATGTGGGCGCAATATCAAGGGCCCACGCGAGATCGTTGGACTTTTTTCCAGCTGGAATTGTGCCCGGCCATCGTAGGAGGCAAGGGACTTTGATGCCACCTTCGAAGAGGGTTGCCTTGTTGCCGCGAAGCGGAAGATTACTGCCTCCGAAGACAGGGGTCCCTCCATGATCCGTCATGAAGACGACGAGTGTATCTTCCTCCAGTTTGGTCTGCTTAAGTATGTTGAGGATTCGACCGATGCCATCATCTAGGTTGATGGTCATGGCAGCAAACTCTCTGCGCACCTTATCGGGAATGTTGGCAACGCGTTTTAAGTCCGCAGCCTGAGCTTGCATGATATTGATCGGTTTCTGGTTCTGGGGATCCCAGCCTTTGCCAAAGTGGGGTGCGTTGTAAGGTAGGAAAAGGAAGAAGGGGCGGTCTGAGTCTTTATGTTCACGAATATATTGGACGGCCTCATCAGTGATGAGTTCGGTGGCATATCCGTTTTCGTTAACGTGCTTTTCCTGATGATACCAGTCGGGTCGATTTCCGTAGGTCATCGTAAAGAAGTCTATGCAGCCTCCAGTGTGTCCAATGAAGGTTTCAAAGCCATGGTGGATAGGAAGGAACTCATTTTTCCCATGCCCTAGATGCCATTTCCCGATGAGGGCCGTGTGGTAGCCTGCATCGAGCAGGTCATGGGCGAAGGTGGGTTCGCCAGGTTGAATACCACGATTTTTGTCTTCGTCTGCCACAAACATTAATGCCTGCAGAAGTTGGTCTTGTGAGGTAGCTGGGTTACGACCGGTGAGTAGACCAAAACGTGAAGGTGTGCAGATGGAGCTTGCAGCGTAGAAATTAGTTAGCTGAAGCCCATCTCGGGCAAGACTATCAATATTTGGAGTGGGAATTTCGCTGCCGTAGCAACCTACATCATTGATGCCCTGATCGTCGGTGAAGATGAGTATGATATTAGGTCTGGAACCAGCTGTGAGACTAGCGACCAGAAATAGGCCAATCAGGTGACGCAAAGGAAGCATTGGAGGTTAATTGACCCCGAACTGCAGAATTCTCGCCGCGTTTCCCTTGCTGGCGGCATTGCGTTGTTTGGCTATGCGAATTCGCGCAGTGTGCTCACCGGGTTCTAGGTCTGTGGCGAGGATTACCGAACGTGGGTAGTGTAGTCCGCGGCTGAAGTGGTGGTACAAGTCAACTTGATGAAACTCACCTCCGTCCACGGAGACTTCGAGAATGCCAGCGTCTGGACCAGCCAGAACAAATGCGCCGAGTGTGAGACCACCAAACTTAATGATTGTTTCGGCGCCTGCTTTTTCTGCACAGAGTAGCTTCATGTCGGCAAATGTGTTGCGGAAGCCTCCAGGGATCTTTTTCCACTCAGGTTCGTAATATGAAAAGCCTTTATTTTGTGAAGCGAGTGATGGTTTGAGAAAGTGTCCGTTGTAATAGCTGCCGGTATCGAGGGGTTCTGCTGGAATGCGGTGGGCTACCTTGCGCGCTTGTGGTGAAAGTGGAGACTGCCATGCCCAATCGAGAATACGAGACGCTCCCTCTGCTGCTAGAGCATTACCGGGTTTCTTGGGATGGGTTCCGCCAAATGTCTTCCAATCCATAGTGCCAGCCTTGATGCGGTCGGCAAGTTCGCGGGCTAAGAAGTTGGTGGAGACTTCGTAGTGTTGGAGCACTCGTTCATGCGCAGCCATTGGCAGGGGTGTACGACCTGATTGTAGAGTCTTCAACATCGCGGGGTTTACGAAATAGGTGCAAATAATGTCCATGTGGGGTTGAAGCGTACGAGCTTGGCGTGTGATTCCCTCGAGTCCGCGGATACAGTTCTGGTGGGTGTGACCTGCATCTTGGTCGTCGTTGACTGCGAACTCTACGAAGAAAAGGTCAATTCGCCCCTTGGATAAAACATGTTCACGCAGACGAAAAGCACCTGAGGTGGAGCAGGTGGAGGATATACCTGCGTTGATGAATTCGAACTCTGTTTCAGGGAAGCGTTTTTGGAGCCAGTCAGCGAGAATTGGTCGGTAACCTTCCATTTGGGTGATCGAACCACCTATGAATGCGACCCTGCCGGTTTTCTCTTTTTCGAACTGGATTCGTGAGTTCTGGTACGAGCCTCGATAGATCGTGTTGCGGTTAAGCTCACTACTGTTGAGAAGTGCGTTTCCGGTGACTAATATACTGATTAGGGCGAGTAGAGTTTTCATCGGACTGCTAGGAGTGTCGCTCTCATGTGTAACTGTCAAAGCTTCTTAGCGCACATTGGTGCTGCTGAACTGTCTCAGCTTTATTAGAAATCTTTTTAAAGATCTCGAACCTCAGGCAGGGTCTCCCACAAGATTTTCTTAATGGCTTCTTTCTCAGAGGGTGGCAGATAGGCAAAGTCGGGATCTGGTGTTGTCGTGTCCAGAGCCAGACCAATTCGTTTGAGTACACGAGTCTTGAGTTCCTTTGGTAGTCCAGTGAAGGCTAGGTTGTACACCATGTAACTACAACGGTTTTCAAAAAGACGTGTCTTTAGGTTTAAGTCTCGCAAAGAAATTCCAGCGTTGGTTGAGCGTCGTTTTTGAAGGAAGTCTCGGATGTATGCTGGGTCTCCTTTGATCCCCGTATTGGGTAGGGGAGCTTCATCTGCGAATAAGATATACCGGGTCAATGCGTCTGCATCGGCGTCTAAAGTTTTGAGGGTTGCCTGAGACAAAGTGCCAGCTGCAGAATCTTTGTTGAGTAGAGCTCGGGTTCGGTAGGTTGCGGCTATTGCTCGGTTGACGAAGCCTACCTGATGCTCATGAAGCAGGTGAGGTAGGATGTCGCTGGTCTTTACTGGGTAGCGGTTCCAGTCGAAATGCTGACCCGGTTCGACTCTTGTGGTCTTAAGTCCTGCAGGAGATAGTTCACCGGTTAAATTAGCCCAGTGTCGGGAAATGTTATGTTGCCCAGTCAAATACCAACCTCCGAATCGTTCGCTGAAGGGAATCCCATGACCAGTTTCCTCAATCCTGTAGGCGTCCAGTGAGCCAGCGTTCGGACCAGGGATCACGGATTTCGCGAGCAGCACAGGTACACGACCGACATCACTACCGGCGTGGCAGTTGGTGCATCGCATGGATCTGTCTATACTTGGAGGACGTGGAGTGCTTGGGATGTCAAAGATGTGAAATATTCCACCAATATCAGGATCAATTGATATGACTTCGATTTTTCCACCTGGAACCCAGCCTACATAAACATCCTCGTTGAAATACAATGCACGGGGGTTTCTGTAATTGATGATTCTGAGTTGAAGACTCGTGGTTGAAAAAACGAGGATCTGGGATGATACTGGAATATCGAGCGCCTTCAGTACGTCTGCAACGAAAGCTTTCTCGCTAGTGGTATCGAGTTTGTGACGTCCTGAGGCAAGATCCGCTTTGATCGCGGTAAATGGATCTCGAACGGTGCGCTCCCAGTAATTATGGGGAGGCTCAGAGAATCTTGGGAGTTTGGTCTGTGAGGTTGCGGACTGAAATGTCAGCAGACTGGAGACGGTAGCTAGGATGATGAAGTGTCGGGTTGTCATGGAGTACGAACTTTTCCTTTGCGGCGACCGTGAGATGATTTCTTTTCCGCAACTTCAAGGAGTTTGGTACTGTCCAGACCTTCAGTTGCTAGAGAGTAGATAATGGATTTTCCTCTAATCGCGTTTAGTTTCCGCACTAGTAGTTCAATCCTTTTTAGTGGTTCGTCCTTAAGCTGGCACTTCGGATAAGCGACATTATTACGGAACGCTCCTCGGTTGTGAAGATGTCGGCTGTTGTTGAATATGAACCTTCGATTCCTGGCATTGGTCTGGCAAGATCAATCGACCTTGACGCAGTGAGTATCGGTCCTAACTTGCCTCGCCATGATTCGTCGCCGTTTCCTGTCTAATTCTGTAGCCGCAGGCGTTTTGGCCGCCTTGCCGTATGCTGGGCATGCCGCCACGAATCCCAAGTTTAAGCTCAAGTATGCGCCACACATGGGGATGTTTAAGAACCATGCAGGAGAGGATATCGTCGATCAAATCAAGTTTGCTGCCGATCAGGGTTTTACCGCTTGGGAGGATAACAAGTTGGCAAGTCGGTCTGCTGCAGAGCAGGAGCGAATCGCAAAGGCTTTGAAGCAAACAGGAATGACGATGGGAGTTTTCGTGGCTTATGCAAATTTCACTAGACCCACTTTTGCGGTTAAGGATGATGCTGTTTGGGCAGAAGTATTACAGAGTATTCGAGATGCAGTGGAGCTTGCAAGAAGGGTCGACGCTAAATGGTTTACGGTGGTGCCTGGAGCTGTTGTTCAGCAATTCAAGGATGGTGAAAAGTGGAATAGATACGGAGGCGGTAGAGATGCTGAAGGGTATCAAACTGCAAATGTGGTAGAACTCCTGCGACGTTGTTCCGAAATTCTAGAACCCCATAAGCTGACCATGGTACTGGAACCACTCAATTGGCACACCAACCATGGTGGTACTTTTCTGCAGCGATCCGATCAAGCCTACCTCATATGCCGTGCAGTCAATAGTCCTGCCTGCAAAATCCTTTTCGATATTTACCATCAGCAAATAACTGAGGGTAACCTCATTAACAACATAGACAAGAGCTGGAATGAAATCGCTTACTTCCAAGCAGGTGACAATCCAGGTCGTAAGGAGCCGGGAACTGGCGAAATCAACTATCGCAATGTCTTTCGGCACATACATGCTCGAAGCCAAGCAACGGAGCGTGACTTTGTGATCGGTATGGAGCACGGTCTTTCTACCAAAGGCAAAGAGGGTGAGATTAAACTCATTCAAGCCTATCGAGATGCTGATAATTTTTAATTCCCTCTCGAATTAATCCCTCACCCAACTGGCTTCTTTAATCCCACACTTTATTCATCACAAATCTCAAAACCCTCCCACCATCATGAAGTTTCATCATCTTCTTATCCTGCTTCTGGTCTGCATTGGAAATCTTTCTGCCAAGTCCGAGCGACCCAATATTCTCTGGATTTACCTTGAGGACGTTAGCGGCTGGTTCAGTTGCTACGGGGATAAAATTATCAAGACTCCCAATATTGATGCGCTAGCCGATTCAGGCATCCGCTTCGATAGATTTTACACACCAGCTGGTGTCTGCTCAGCAACTCGATCGGCAATTATCACTGGAATGATGCAGACGACCATTGGTGCTCATAATCATCGCAGTTGCCGTCCGAATTTCCGTGGCAAGGACATGGGTAAGTTCGATGAAAACATCCTTTCCATAAAAACTCTTCCTGAACTATTCCGGAAGGCTGGTTACTACACGTTCAACGAAGGAGGAAAGGACGACTACAACTTCACCTTTAAAACATCGGATCTTTACGACTTTATACCCAAGAAACGTGGTTGGGGTCCAGCCGCGCTTGCCGCAGGCGAATGCTGGAAGGGCAAGAAGGACGGGCAACCTTTTTTCGGTCAAGTCCAGCTTGGTGGCGGTAAGCTAGGGAAACGAGCGAAGAAGGTTATCGACCGCGCCAAGGTGCCTGTTCCCCCGTATTATCCAGACACCGCACTTGTGCGTGAGGAGATAGCTCACCACTATGATTGCTTGCTTACTACCGACAATCATGTGGGGCAGGTCATTGAAGCACTCAAGCGAGATGGCCACTATGAGAATACTCTCATTTTTCTCTTCAGTGATCACGGCTACAAACTGCATCGCCACAAGCAATATCTCTACGAGGGCGGAATTCATATGCCTCTGATTGTCGCTGGACCAAGTATCTCCAAAGGGAAGGTGCGTGATGATCTGGTCAGTGGCATTGATGTCTCTGCTGCAAGTCTATCCGCTTCTGGGATTGGTGTCCCAAAGTACATGGAGGGCCGTGACTTTCTCGCCAAAAACTATCAGCCCCGTGAATTCTTAGTCGCAGCTCGCGACCGTTGTGACTACACAATTGAGCACATCCGGGCAATTGTTACGCCTCGTTACAAGTATCTTCGCAACTACCTCACCGATCGTCCTTTCATGCAACCGAGTTACAAGGACCCTTGGCCTGTCTCTCAGGAGTTCCGTCGCCTTATGGCTGAAGGCAAGATGAATGAAACTCAACTCATCTTCTTTGGTGACAAGAAAGCCCCCGAGGAGCTGTATGACCTTACCAATGATCCCCACGAGATTCACAATCTTGCCAATGATCCCAAATTCAAGAAAGAGCTGTTACGCCATCGTAAGCTTTTGAAGCAATGGATCGAGGAAACTGGTGACAAGGGGAGTAAGCCTGAATCCGAAATTGGTCTTCTATGTACTCTCAAGCGCTGGGGTCAAAAGTGTGTTAACCCGGAATATGACAAGGTAAGGCATCTCTTGGAAGCTGACTCCGCAAATGGAGGTGTAAAGTCAGGTAAGAAGAAAAATAAATAACCTACTTACTGCTCAGGTTCACCTTTTAGAGCGCTGCCTCCATAATACAAATCTCATCACCCTTTAGATATGATACCAAGATCAACCCTACTTCTTCTCCTAATCACAAGCTTTTGCTTTGCTCAGGACGGTCCACCGACACCAATTCGTGTTACGCACGGTCCAATGCTCGGTCGACCCTCCACGGACTCCATGAGCATATGGGTGCGAACCGTCCGCTCTGGCGAAGTTCGCATTCACTATGGCACTGATGCTACGAAGCTGGATAACTCGATGACATTTCGTACATCTGGTCCCAGTCATGACTACACTGGTGTTGGTACGATCCAAGGGCTTAAGTCAGACACTCGTTACCACTACCGTGTAGATGACCATCAGTTGAGTGGTTCTTTTCGCACGCTACCCAGTGCAGACGATTATCGCAACCCCAAGGGTAACCCAGATGGTCTATTTAATTTTAAATTCGAATTTGCCTGTGGCAACAACCAGAAGGGCGGGGGAGATAGTGCAGGGCCAACCGTCCCTGTTTTTGACACTCTCAACAAAAAAGTCCGAGACCAAGTCCATTTTGCGATACTCAATGGTGACTGGCTTTATGAGTTCCAACGTGACTACCCACCTCAATCTTGGGCTTACCAAGCTGGGCTTCCCGGGTTGGAGGCTGCGCCAAGTATCGTCAAGCAGGCACCTACTATCGTCGGGGTTTGGGAAAACTATAAAGCCTATCTGCACCGTGCTCGCAACCTAAGTGAATGGCATCGTCATGTCCCATCATTCTACACCGCGGATGATCATGAATTAGTGAACGACATTTACGGAGCTGGTGAAGTCGGGTATGTGAATCGCCGCGCTGTCTTTCGTGATATTGGCACACGAGCTTGGTTTGATTACCTTGCTTGGGCTAACCCGGTTGAACATGGTGGCGATGCTCACTTCGGGACGGCTAAGCTCAAGAAGAACAGTCACATCCTTGAAGATCCCGAAGCCGACTTTACAAAGTTGGACCTTGAAAACATGGCAAATCTCCATGTCCACTGGGGTACGCCTACCGCCGGCGTTCCGGACTCTGACCTAGACTCTCAGTCCGGCGACCCTAATGCTGCTGTGTATGAAATCGTTGAGGTCGTAAGCCCCACGAAACTTCGTGTGAATCCTCCTGCTAAGGCAAATGGGTCCCAAACGTACTCCATAGGTCGACGCTGTTATGGTAAGTTCAGCCTCGCCAACTGTGAATTCTTCCTACTCGACACTCGTACACACCGCAGTCTCCACAATGTCGACAATCCTGGTAACCCGAAGGCTACCATGCTTGGAAAGCGACAGTTTAACTGGCTCAAAGAAAATATTAAGAAGAGCAAGGCTGACTTCATCTTCGTGGTTTCTTCTGTGAATTTTATGATTCCCCATGTCGGAAGTGGAGGTGGAGATGACAAGCAGCTCACCATCAAAAAGGATGATGCTTGGACCGTCTTTCTCAAAGAACGTGAAGAGCTCATTGAGTTCTGGGATGGTCTCGACAAGGGCGTTTTTGTCCTGACCGGTGATCTTCACAACAGCTTCGCCATCAAGATTACTGACAATGTCTACGAATTTGCCAGCGGTCCACATAACTCCATCAATCATGCACCGATGAAGGATGAAGGTGGACGTCCTGCTAACGGTAAGTTCAAGTATGGCCC
>CAJWWL010000146.1 GCA_913048125.1 uncultured Opitutia bacterium
ATTTGGGGGGTGTCTTCTTTTTTGGGGATGCGGGTTGGCCAATCAGCAGACAATGACAAAGGCTAATGACGAAAAATAATTCAATACAGGTTTTCATAAAAATATCAAAGGGTACGGTTCTAGTCATGTAAGACTGTAAAATGATATCTGCTTTAGAAAATCCTCATTCAAGGCGTTCTTTGAACAAAACGCGATGACTTCTGGCACAGAAAAATAACTGTAAATTGGCTTTGGAACAACAGTTCGAAAGAATGCCCGATTGAGTGTAGTTTAAAACTCTCCGAGTAAAAAACCTGTAGTTCTCAAACAAATGAGATAAGGATTAAAGGGTGAGACCCTGAAAAATTAGGGTGACTCCCTCTTGCGATAGAGGAAGGCGTCTGAGGTCAGCAGTGAGGTCAGCAAGGCATTAAAGCTGCCGTTACTTTCCTCGTATGCCTTGTGGGCAGCCTGAAGAACAGGCGCATCATTCAGAGTTTCATTCCGCCCCATCCAGAAGCGAAAGGCATGACGGACAAAGACTTCTTCGACTCGTTTGCTCTTAGCGAGTTTCTCAATCATCTCGATGGCATTCTTGACCTGGCCATCAAGTTCTGGGTCCCCGCTGTCGATGATTTCTCCCGAAGTGTCCACGGGCTGGTTCAATTCAGAGGTGCGATATAGGCCTGCATGATTGAACATCTCGAACGGAAGCCCGAGAGGGTCCATTTTTTCATGGCATGTCCAGCAGTAGGTCTCTCGAGTCACCCGCATGCGCTCTCGAAGCGTCTTCTTTGGCTCATCTGGAAGCATCGCATCTACGGTGATAGGTACATCTGGAATGCCTCCGCCAAGAAGACGTTCGCGAATCCAGCGTCCACGCAGGATGGCATGATTGTCCATGGCGTCAGAGTGTGAAACGAGCCATGAAGGATGAGTCAGTAGACCAAGACGTTGCCCTTCCGGAACAGTGGCCAGAGTGCGGTCAGGTCTCATAGAACCATTACCGAAAGAACGACGACTGACTCGAGCATAAACCTTGGGTCCACTCAGACTTGCGGAGGTGACATTGGTGTTAACGGAGTTACCCCGCTTTTTCTTTTTTGCCTGTTCGAGTTTTTTCTTGGCGGCGTTGAGCTCCTTTTGTTTTCGGGTCAAATTCTTTGAGAACTCACGGTCGCCAGGATTGTCGAGGAGTTGCTTCTCCATCTCGGCAACCTCCTTAGAGAGAGAATCAAATATCTCTTGCTCTTTTTTAGTCCTCTCCTCTTCCGCTTTCTTTCTGGCAGCTTCTGCGACTTTGCGTTCCTCAGGGCTGTTCTTGCGACCAAAGTAAGTTCGGTCAGTATTCGTAGCTACTACTTTGGTTGTGGTCAGCATTTGCTTCAGGACATCTTTGTCTTCATCGAGAATGAGCTCTATCAAACGATCAGTGCTTGCTGTAGCATCAAACATGGCACGATAGTGGGAGGTCCCTCTTGTGCTTACCCCAGTTTGTGCCAAGGCATTTGAGTCCTTGCAGATATAACCTCCCAAATCGTAATCAAAGAAGTCTCGGAAGAAACGTAATATGCGGGGCTTCCGAATACTATCGTCAGCAAGCATTCGAAGGACCTCTCGTTGGACATCATCTCGGGTTTTCATTCGGCCCTCGGCGATTGCATCCCGAAGTATTTCGTCGGGCTGGATGTAGCTTAGTGCATGATTAACAGCCAGACCCAATTCCCAGTCCTGTAACATCACACGACCATGCGAATCAGGTTTACCATCTTCCACGAGCTCAGGTCGAAAAAGAGCATCTCGGTCGAGGAAGATTGAGGATAGACCCATGAAAACTCCGTCTTCCTTTCCGATTTTCTGGATAGAATTTTTTACAATATGCAGGTATTCAGCGGATTCCTTCTCTGAGGGAGGCCGAAAGGTTAACGCTTCGAAAAGGAAATGTATTGCAGCAAGTAGGCGTTCGTCAGTAACGCCAGAATCTTTCATGAGGTCGTGGACTGGGGTAATCGGCCTCGCGACCTTGGTATTATAAACGATCGCAGTAGGCAAACCACGGAGATCCCCCTTGGGCTTAACCTTATCATAGGTCTTGGGGTCGTCGGTGATTTGCTCTGGCATTCCAACCAAGCTAAGCGGTCCGTAAGCCATGAAGCGAAGAATGTCTTCAGCCTTGGCAAGAATCTGCGTTGCTTCCGAGCTGTTGACGCTGTAAAAATATGGGTAGTTTTCGAGACCGTGCTTGCGAGCGGAGGACAGCACAACAGGAACACTTTTGACCGCAGTAGCATATGCAACCGTACCTCCTTCCCAGCGGATGATCCGATCCGTACCAAAATACATTTTCAACTCACCACCATGGTTGGTGGGAACGACATCCCCACGAGTTCTTAAGCCTGGCTTTTGGGGATCATAGGCAGGTTCAGTATTTATGAGATCATTAAGGCGAGTGATATGTTCCTGAGGGGTGACCCGCCAAATACGGGCAGGGGATGATGTGGGTGCCAACGTGATGCCTTCTGGCAAAGGTCCAAACAGTAGGTCATGGGAAAGAAAGTTGCCCTTGTTTGGATCAAGATGAGCTTGAAAACCACCCTTGTCCTTCATTCCAACCTGAAGCTCGTTAACGACCCAGTCAGAAAATCTTAGACGCTCGATGATCTCTGGCTGAGACTTCTTCTTGGGTGGCATTTCTTGAAGACTAACCTGCGCCCAAACCGATTTCCAAATGGCAGCATTGGTTTCATCTAGTGGACCCAAGTCTACAAGATTGAGGTTGCCCTTTTGAGTCTCTTCATCGTGGCAATCAAAGCAATGGTTTTCGAGAAAACCACGGGCGAAGTTTTTGTAGTCTCCGACAACAGGAGCACCAGGCGTGTAGGTGCCTGCGGCTTGCGCCACCGTGCAGAGCACGACAAAGACCACTACCCAAGGGGCGCGGCTTAGTTGGCTCATGTCAGAATCTCTTTGAGCGGACCAGTGCTCGAGTCAAACTTGGCTGCCATCTTCTCGGACATATTGAACCGATCTACATTGATACCTGAGGCTCTTAGGATCGAGGTGTAGAGAGCGTTAATTGGACGTTTACCATCGAGCTGTGTAAAACAACCCGTCTTGAAAGCACCGTCATAATTGCCAAGTAGCATAACCGGCCAAGTCTTGCCTGAGGTGTGCTGATAATCAGCGTTATTGCTGGTGTAAACAATAAGAGTGTTGTCCATCATAGTGCCACTACCTTCTGGTACACTTTCAAGTTCCTGCATGAGCTTAACTAGCATGCGGCTGTTGTACTGGCGGATTTTAACCCAAATGGGGTTGTTTGGCTGTTTCATGTGGCCAAGGTTATGGCCTTGCTGTTCAACACCGAGGCCCTTCCAAGCACCAAAAATTTCTCCACGACCTGAACCAATGGTGAGCACACTGG
The DNA here is from genome assembly GCA_913048125.1 of uncultured Opitutia bacterium. Lineage (GTDB taxonomy): Bacteria > Verrucomicrobiota > Verrucomicrobiia > Opitutales > JABJCN01 > JABJCN01. Next base: position 3,404 of record CAJWWL010000146.1, read on the forward strand.
TGATGCCAGACTTAAGTGCAGAGATACCGAGATCCAGCAGTCGGTCGTGCCAGTCAGTTTCAAACTCAGGATTGGCATACCCATCATCAACCTTGGGCGCGAACTTCATTAGATGCTCGGATACACTACCAAGGCGTTCACGTAGACCGTTAATGTCATTGAAACCTTTAACATATTGTCCGTAGCGCTGCTTGTCAGGAATTGGAAGACGATCTCCTTTTGCAGAGGCAAGTTGCTCAATGCGGTTGAACATGCTAGAGCGAGCTTCATGCTGTTTGCGGATGTCTCCTTGGGAAATACCGCCATAAAGCATTTGGTACAGCAGGTTAGGGTTGGACTGCATGAAGATGGGCTGGCCTGCCCCACTTGCTGAGAGATTAGCCACGGTAGGCTTAGCCCTCATATTTTCGATGGAATCCATACCGATGCATAAATGCGGTAAAAGAGTTTCCGGAAGGATTTTGCTCAACTCATAGTCAATTGTGGAAGCACTAGGCGCAACACCATCACCACCACGATAACCACCGAGGGCACCAAAGAATGGACTGTGCGAAGGGCTAGTGTGAGTACCATGAAGACCGTTGATGATATGTAAGCGCTCCTTGTAGGGTTCCAAAGCCTCAATGGGTTCAGGAAGCTTGGCGTTGGCCAATGATCCGCTATTTTTCATGCCAGAAGGAACACAAGTAGCAGGATCAAAGCCTTGGTTCTGCAGGAAAAAGATGACCCGTTTGGGAGATTTCCCTATGGAACCTGAGGCAGCATTGGCAATGCCCGGTAGGAATGGTGAAGCAACGGCAGCGGTAGCACCGCTGGCAATACCCTGTAGGAGTTTTCTACGATTCATCATTTAGAAAATGTTAAGTCTTTATCGTTTAGGCGCTTGCAAAAGACGATCATTATATGAATGAAGATACTGGGTAAAATCTACCCGAGAAATTCTATAAACTTTGGTCCACTCCTTAGAAATGGATGCTTAGATTCGGTTCCTTAAAAGTGCTAGACTGGACAAAGATTTGGTCCAATTTGATTTCAAGGTCATAGCGTTTTTTTGAATTTCTTGAGTAATAAAATGGAAGATGTTGGATTTGCTTACGAGGTTCTGGAATTAATCAAAAATCGTATGAAGCTTAACAGGTTGTAGCATAGTTTCGAGCGGATACACTAGGGCTGATTGACAACCCTCATCAAGCAAGAGAATCTGATAATGAAAAACCAAAAAACTTACTGCTATAACTCAGATGAAACGTAGTTTTGTATCACTTTTGACAGCATTTAGCTTTGTAGTTCTTTCTGCTACGGGGATTATAGCCTTCTTTAGTCCATTTTCGATAAAGGTAGTCGGTCTGCATGCGTTGGTTGGCTTTGTATTTGTCGCTTTGATCGCACTTCATGTAACGAACAACTCAAACTCGCTGCTAAAGTACATCCGAACAAAAATGCCCATTTTGACTGGCGCAATTGCTCTGGTGCTGACTGGGTTATTTTTTTGGCAACCAGAGCCTGTAAAAAGAATCCTAGGCTTGAGCAAGAACCTAGGACCAGCGTTGGATCGATTTGAGATGTCTGATGAAGGGATTGTATATCAGTATAGTCCATCGCCTGATTACAAAATGGAGTTAGAGATCAGGGCAGGAACCGAGTACAATAAAGAGAACCCTCCAAATATGGCTATATGGCTGGAAAACGCCTCGCTATATCACATAAAAACTTTGCATAAACCACAAGGTCTTCAGAATACAGCGGAGTCACTTCCATATTGGGATTTTAAGAGGAGGGGTTGGGAGGCTGCAAAAAAAGACGCAGAATTATCAGGAAAGGATTTGGCTGGCGAGTTAGGGGTAGATGCCATCACACAACCAACTCAGAACATCTCATTTGATCCGCAAGCATATATTCTACCCGTCGACTCGGATAACCCTATGCCATACAGGCTTTTAATTGAAGTGGATGATCCAGATGACAAGCAGCCATCTCTGGTCTATTACGTGGAAATCGACAACTCTGAGCCTTATGTATTTCAACTATTAGAGCTGAATGGATTTCCCAAACAGGAAGCGCAGAGTGAGGAGGGAAAAGAAGCATGGGAACTATATTACGTCGATGACAGTTTCACCACAGCGCTCAATTTGATCGATAGTGCATTACTTACGATCGAAAGGAATTTCGATAACGAAGAATAATCATACCAAAATGCCCCTTAACCGTCACCATCTCGGCTTTGTTACAGACAGCTGAAGGGTTGAATGAAGAAAAACAATTAACCAAAAGTTAGTCAGGTTTTACATAGTGGTGAACATGTGGAGTAAAAGGGTTTCTATTGCTTAGGATCGAAGCTTTTCTCTCTGACCATTCTGGATTTAAAGTAGCTTCCCAGATACGGACACGCTTGATCTCATACCAAGTTCCGCCGGTCTGAATCGAAACAAGATTCTTAGGCATTCGGATCTGCTCGGCTTGTGCGTAACCAAACTTGCCATCAAGGCAAAACAAGGCTTCATCGTCCACAATTTCCAATAGAGCGGTGTGCCACTCGAAGGGTTCTAGCTGGAGCAGTTGCCGATCGAAGAGAAGGTCTTCAAGAATGGTTTTATCAGGAGTCTTTCGGATATGCTGCAGAAGAAGGCCAGTCTCAATGAAATCATTGTCAGTATTCGCCCACGCGGAAAGGATGTGACCGGTGATATTCGGCCGATAGTCGGCGGCAATACGAAAACATTGATGGTGCCAGGGCTTGGTGTTTTCACCGAAACGAAAGGTCACTTCTACCACTAGATTCTTAACCCTGAAACCATGGTAAGCCGCAACGGGCACATGCCCCTTTCCATCCCAGGTTGAACGCCATATGTTGGAGCTAGCTTCTGCTCTGCGCCACTGGCCTGCCTGAGCACGTAATTTGACGTTGTCAGGAAACTCGATGGAAACCTTTCCACCGCGCTTCTTGGAACCATTGTCGTCGACGATAAGCCGAGTTCGATCGGCAAGAATCGTTGGTATGTCTGCGTACGACTGTTGCCAGCAAATAAACGAGAAGAAGAAGAAGGTTTTCCTAACGAGTGATAAGTTCATAAAGTCATCCGAAGAGCTCTACAGGGTAAGAGCATTCAGGTATAAGCAAAGGTGCTGGCGAATCGAGCCTCCAATTTACATCCCTTTGGTTTTGCAAAACGCGCTAAAGATTTAAATACTGCTTCCCAAAATGCTCACACTCTCAAAGGTCAGCAAACGCTACGGCCCAAAAATCCTTTTTTGGGAAATCTCCCTTCGAATGCTGCGGGGTGAGCGAATGGGATTGGTTGGTCCTAATGGCGCTGGCAAGACAACACTATTCTCAATCCTTCTAGGAGAGCTGGAAGAAGATGAGGGTGAAATCGAGTGGGAAAGAAATGTCCAGATAGGCTACCTACCTCAGGAGAGTGCTCCCACAGGAGAAGAGACAGTGCTGGAGTTAGCTACAGCGATTGACCAAAAGCTTGCTGAGACGCTCAAAATCCTTCGAGAGCATCCTGATGAAGAAGACCCAGAACGTCTGGAAGCGCTGGAAAAGTATGCGGAAATGGAAGGCTACACCCTAGAGGCCAAGGCCAAAAAGACGCTTTCAGGACTCTCGTTCCATGTCGATGACTTCAATAAGCCAGCTAAAACTCTGAGCGGAGGATGGGTCATGAGGGCTCATCTTGCTCGCTTGCTAGTCATGGAACCCGACTTATTGATGCTGGACGAACCGACCAACCATCTAGACCTAGAAACTCTCGGATGGTTTCAGGAGCAAATGCGAAAGTTTCCAGGTTCAGTACTAACAATCTCCCATGATCGAGAGTTTCTTAACTCTACCTGTAACGGTATCATCGAGATCAGTAATCAAAAGCTTCACAGTTATCAGGGAAACTTTGAAAGCTACCTTACACAAAAGGCAGAGCGAGAAGCTCAGCATCTTGCAGCATACCGCAACCAGCAACGCGAAATCGCACATCATGAGGACTTCATTCGACGTTTTCGGGCCAAGGCCTCAAAAGCATCCCAAGCTCAATCCAGAATCAAGTTGCTAGAAAAAATGGAGCGTATCGAGGCTCCTGAAAGCACTGAATCAACCCTGTCGTTTAGTTTTCCTCAGCCTCCGAGAAGCGGTCAAAGAGTAGCAACACTGACTAGCATACGACAAGCCTACGGAGATCATCTGGTCTACGCAGACCTCAATCTAGAGGTAGAAAAACACGAGCGCATTGCATTGGTAGGTCCAAACGGCGCAGGCAAATCTACACTGTTAAAAATTTTAGCAGATCTAGTTCCGATTGAGTCAGGCACAAGAGAGCTCGGTCACAATGTATCTGTCGGCTACTTCTCACAACATCGTGTTGAAGGTCTGAATCTTGAGCGAACAGTGCTTGAAGAAGCGATGCATGGAGCGCAGAACAATGCATTTGACCAAGACATACGAACCCTACTCGGTGCATTTCTTTTCAAGGGAGACGATGTCTTTAAAAAGATTAAGGTTTTAAGTGGCGGAGAAAAGAGCCGACTGGCCTTGGTAAAACTATTGTTATCCCCACCAAATTTCCTTTTGCTGGATGAACCAACCACCCACTTGGACATGTCCAGCATAGATGCTGTAATCCAAGCATTGAAAGACTACACAGGGACGTTAATTTTTGTTAGCCACGACTTACATTTCATCCGTGCTTTGTGCAAAAGGACGATACGTATTGAGGCTGGCCGAGTGACTAACTACGCAGGTGACTATGACTACTACCTTTGGAAGTCTGACTCAAACGACGCAAAGACTGGCCTAGTCGAAGGACTAAGCGATAAAAGGCCTGATCGAAAAATTGTCTCCAAAGCTAAAGACAACTCTCTCAACCCGAAGGAAAGAAGAAGGCTCCGTGCGCAGGAGCAAGACCGAATCAAGGCAAAACGAGGGAAACAGGAAGATAAAGTGCGAAAACTTGAAAAGGAAATCGCACGACTTGAAGAGGAGCAAAAAGCAATCAATCTTCAATTGGCAGACCCACTCTCCTACGAAGACCAAGAAAAGGCAAAAGAGCTAAATATTAGCGCGGCCAGATTGGCCCGACAATTGAACGAGAGAAATTATGAATGGGAAATCGAAGCCGAGAAACTACTCGAAATAGTAGGCTGACAAAACGTTAGCTAGGCTCATGGCGACCTCAAACCTTGAGGAGGGATTCCCGTAACAGTAAATGGTTCTTAGCATGTACCTTAGAAAGAATGAACGATTAGCCTTTCCCCGATGAGGAAGTAGTCTTAAAAGCACTGGGCATGATTATAAAACGTTCAATTTGTATCTCTTTTTTGCTGGCTTCATTCACGCTAACAGCCGCCGAGTTGGGCGAGTTGGTTTTCCAAGATGATTTCCAACGTTCCGAATCACAGGAGAAAAAGGATGAAC
>CAJWWL010000147.1 GCA_913048125.1 uncultured Opitutia bacterium
TCAAGGTTCACAGTGTCCTTCCCATGCCAGAAAAATTTGAATAAGGTAAAGAGTCTGACTGGACGCCAGCTTTCCCCGGACTCACTGACGAAGAGAACTGTCGAGACTGGGAACCTGGGTTTGCAGTTGATGAAATCCGCATACGCGACAAAGACGAGGACTATTGGGACGACTTTAGGGGCACGCCAAAGGCTTATGTTAATCTCGTTGCAGGACAAAAGATGTGGGGCAACCGATGGGGGATGTCTACAGGCATTCGGATTCCTAAAGGTGATCAAGATCTCGATGAGCTAAAAAGTAGAATCAAGCAACATATCAGTGCCAAGGACGCGGGGTTAGAATTTATACCATTACGTGAACGTGCGATGATCTCGGCAAAGGGTTCAATAAACCTCGGCGAGTATATCGGCTACTTCAGCTTTTTCATTATCGTGGCCGCACTAGCACTCACAGGCATGTTGTTTATCTTCAGTATCGAGCAACGCAACCAACAGACGGGCTTACTCCTCGCAACAGGCTTCACGCCGGGACGCATACGCAAGCTATTTCTTTTGGAAGGTATGATTCTATCTACAGTCGGTAGCCTTTTAGGTATATTTCTCGGACTAGGCTACGCGAAGGCTCTACTTTGGGGTTTAGCTAATGTCTGGGATGGGTTAACTGGTGCAATGCTCATTCGCTTTTCTGCAAACGTTCAAACTCTTGTAATCGGTGGTGGTGGCGGCGTGGCTATGGCAACCCTTTCAATCTGGGTAGCGTTACGCAAGCAACTTGGACGCGAGCCAAGAGAATTACTACATGCCGGGGACCAATTAGAAATTTCCGGTCAATCACGTCCTACTGGGAGACTTTCGCATCTTCTGGGCGTACTTCTGTTTGTAATTGCGTTGCTGCAGATTGCCTTCTCAGGCGGAAGCGGTGGCACGCAAGCCACGGGCAACTTTTTTGTATGCGGCTTTATTTTTCTTCTGGCAGCGCTCTTTTACTTCAACGGGAGACTTGCTCGTATCGCTTATCACAACAACGATCTACCTGACATAAGTGTACTGGGTTTCCGTAACACAGCTCGCAGACGTGGTCGTAGCCTAGTGACTATCGGCGTGCTTGCAGCAGGAGTTTTCATGGTAGTAGCAGTTAGCTCTTTTCAAACATTCGGAGAGAAAGACTGGACAAAGAAAAGCTCTGGAACAGGTGGCTTCGCCATCACCGCCCAAAGCGCAATCCCAATCTATGACGACCTCAATACAGAACGTGGCAGGGAAGAGTTTGGCCTTGATCCCGAGAAACTTGAAGGCGTCTATGTTGTTCCTTTCCGCGTCCGACAGGGAGGGGATGCAAGTTGCCTCAACCTCAACAAAACCAGCGAACCAACACTCCTAGGGGTGAACCCAAGCGAGCTAAAAGGGAGATTCCAATTCGCTGACAAAAAAAATGGTTGGCTCCAGCTGGATGACCTCACTGAAGGCATGGAGATCGTGCCTGGCATAGCCGACCAAAATACTGTGCAATACGGCCTAGGACTGAAGCCCGATGGACTTATCACTTACAAGGACGAAACTGGAAAGCCCTTCCAAGTACGTATCGTCGCCATGGTACAGGGCTCTGTCCTTCAAGGGCGCATCATAATTGCCGAAAATCGCTTCGTTGAAAAGTTTCCGTCTCAGGCTGGCTACACACAATTCTTAGCGGATGCTCCAGCTGAAAAGCTAGATAATGTTGTAGTTCATCTCACCAATACCCTTCGAGATCAAGGTATGGAAGCTCACCCAGCATGGCTCCGCCTCAGTGAATTTTTAGCAGTACAGAACACTTATCTCTCGATCTTCCAAGCCCTAGGTGGATTAGGTCTATTAATTGGGAGCGCAGGACTAGGAATAGTAGTCGCGCGAAATCTCCTAGAACGTCGCCGCGAATTCGGCCTGCTTGAAGCCCTAGGCTATCCGATAAAGGCGATCCGAAAGATGGCTGTTGTCGAGCACAGATGGCTCCTGACTTGGGGTCTTGCTGCCGGGACTGCCACCGCCCTTATCGCTGTATGGCCTGCTATTCTCAACCGCCAAGAAGGCATCCCCTTTAGAGAACTGGGCATACTAGTCCTGCTCCTAGGTATGACCAGCCTGTTTTGGATTATTGTAGCCACCCAGCTTTCATTAAAAAATTCCACCTTGCCTGCCTTGCGCGAAGAATGAAACCTACCAATCTCCTCCACATAGCCTTAATAAGCATATGTACCCAACCTGCCACTGGCGCAGATTGGAAACCCGCTTACTCCAACAATTTTTCTGCAGCAAAAGTTGGCGAGGATGAACCCGAAGGTCTGCTTATCCTCGATGGCTCTTTTGAAGTTGCAGAAACTGACGGGAACAAGTCCCTCATGCTTCCTGCTGAGCCGTTGGAGGAGTTTGGCTTTCTTTTCGGTCCGCGTATCCCGGGAGATCTCGCGGTGCAGTGTGGATTCCTTTCCGAACGTAAGGGCCGCCGTACTCCTACGTTTAGTATCGCTCTTGGAGGTGTAACCGGATTTCGGCTCAAGCTAAACACACCCCACCGCAAACTTCAGCTTCTAAAAGACAAAAAGGTAGTGGCTGAAACTTCATTCATCTGGAAATCTGGCGAGTGGCTCACCCTTAGGTTAGAGCGAAGAAACATTACAAAGGAAGGTACTTGGCAAATTCTCGCGAGAGCATGGCATGGTGAAGATTCTCAGGCGGAATGGTCTCTAAAACATATGACCACTGCTAAGCAAAGTGCGGGAAAATGCTCGGCGTGGGCAGCGCCCTACTCCACTGAGGCGATTTACTTTGACGACATTAAGGTATTTTCCACTCTTATTGCGCCTTATTCTCAATAACGGACAGAATACAATACCGAACAGATCTTATGAACACTAAGAAAGTGCTTATTCCCTTGGCGTTTTATAGCCTTACTTTTGCATCCAATGCACAAGTTTCTGACGTAGTAGCCGCCAAAGCTACACCCGAACTTCCTGCGTTGGAAATTCAAGGCCGCGTGTTTGAAGAGAACACAGCCTATGCAGGCACATACTCTCTCATTGATGCAGAAGCCATTGAACTTTCTAGTATACAAGATGTTGAAGACCTATCTGGCGCAGTGCCCGGCCTTCACGTTACCGATACTAATGGGCGATCTTTCGGAAATGTATACACCCTACGGGGCATCGGGAATACCCCACTCTTTGGGACTTCTGGAGTGGTCTTCTACCTCGACGACGTTCCCCAAGGAGATCCCTCTAGTCTGAACCCAGTACTTAGCAATCTGCAAAGCATCCGCGTTTATCGCGGACCACAGGGGCACCTCTTTGGGCGAAACAGCTCAGCGGGCGTGGTCTCTTTACAAAGCAAACAGCCCGGTAACATCCGCGAATCCGAAATCAGCCTCACTATCGGCGAGTACAACACCCGCGAATACGACATCTTCACCAGTGCCCCTCTTGAAAATGGCATGAGTTATACCTTTTCGCTTGGTCATTCCGAGAGAGATGGGTTCGTAAAAAATACAACACTTGGTAGCTACGAGGATTATCGTGAACATACAGGTGGTCGCCTCAATCTGTACTTCGATGCCAGCGATAACCTAGAGGTCAATCTTGGTATTGCCGTAGATAAATTTGACGATGGAGCACAAGGACTGGTGGGGATAGTCAACCCCATCACAGGCATCCGGAACAATAACTACTTTTCAAACGCTGCAAATGAAGCTGCTGTTACGCAAATAGATAGAGATCAGGAGTGGATAAAATTAACACGAAAGCTCGATTCTGGCACTCTCACCTCGATTACCTCACTTCTGAACTGGGAACTGTCACCCAATGTTCAGGACTTGGACTTCAGTGATTTGGATTACACTTCTTTTGGCATGATGGACCTCAATATGAGCAGTAGAATCATCCAATCTCAAAAAACACTTACTCAGGAATTACGTTTTGAAGGAAACAGCGAAGGATCATTTGCTTGGAAAGGTGGACTATTCTATTTGGACGGCGAATTAGATGGAACCGGAGCTCGTGAGTTCCCTATAGAGGCAATGGGAGTAAGAGAGCAGCAAGTAACTCAACATACAATTGATGAGGAAAACATGGGACTATTTGCCTCATTTGAGTATTCATACAGCGAGAGAACAAAACTTTTTGGAGGACTTCGTTGGGACCGGACTGAAAAAGTCTTAAATCGTATTAAGTCTAACACGAACTTCCCCAACCCCGCTGATATCTCCCTCACAAGAACTGACACTCAAACTACTCCGTCTCTGGGGATTAGTTACGACCTAAATGAAAATACCAAGTGGTTTGCAAAAACTACGATTGGAAATAAGCCGGGAGGATATTCGGCGTATTCGGATGCTACCTCCATAGCCTATGAAGATGAAAAAGCTTGGACTACGGAAGTTGGTCTTAATCTCCAGCCTAAAGAAACTCTGCGAATGGTCGTGACTGCATTCTGGAGTGAAATAGAAGATTACCAGTTTGAAAAAACTTTTCCCATAAGCATGACAAATCCTATGGGGACAGATTATGGCATCATCAATGCAGAGGAAGTCCGCGGTAAAGGCATTGAAGCTGAACTGGTGACTCAGGCTAACGATAATCTACTAGTGAGTGCTGCCTTGGGCATTAACGATATGACCTTTGAAAAACACGCTGGTTTTGAAGGAAACAAGGTGCCTTTTGCTCCAAGTCACACTCTAAATCTTGCTGCCCAGTACAACCTGCAAGGAGGGTACTATGGTCGCATCGAATACAGGAGTGTTGGCGACACGTTTTACGACGAGGAAAATAATGCAGCCTTACTTCAAGAAGATTACTCCGTAATAAATGCCACCATAGGGTATGAAAAAGATGGTTACTCCATTCAAATCTTCGGACGCAATCTTGGTGACGAAAGATACTATTCTAATATCTCTCCAGTTTCAAAGGCAAACAACCTTATTGGCGGCATGGCAGGTGCGCCTAGATTGTTTGGAGTAAGCATCTCGAAACAATTTTAAAAGGTATCTTCGAGCAAAAGGGGATGCCCTCCCGCACTAAGGCTCTGGTAATTTTAGTTCTGCTTGTTCCAGCAGGATTTGGAGCTAAAGTTTATGAGGGCGCTGGTAGCGAATTAATGAACAACTCGCTAGCCGGAAGTATATACGTTGTCTTCTGGTGTGTTGCCCTCTTTTGGGTATTTCCAGCAATCCATGCTTTAGTCAATGCTGTAAGCGTTTTGAGCATAACCTCAGCAATAGAATTCCTGCAACTCTGGAAAACTCCCCTACTAGACTCGGTCAGGGGCACTTTTTTGGGGAAGACTTTACTAGGCACGACCTTCTCCCCAAGTGACTTTGCATACTACCTATTCGGGGCAGTTGCGGGATTCCTTTTGCTAGGAATGCTGAAGCGTGAAGCTTAGGTTATTATGCCTCAAGGGCTATTTACCTGAACCAGCTAGAGCACTAAGATCACCAGCGTTGCGGATGTGAAGGTCGCGTTGAGGGAAAGGAATTTCAATATCATGCTCGCGAAATCGATCCCAAATCTCAAGAAAGACGGCACTACGAACATTTCCCCAGCCATTAACTGGATCGGTTATCCATACACGTAGCTCCAAGTCGACTGAATTGTCGCCAAAACCCATCACACGACAAACAGGTTCAGGGTCACTGAGAACACGGTCTACAGCGCACCCTGCTTCAACGCAAAGCGTCATCGCCTTTCGAACATCAGAATCGTAGGACACACCTACAGGAATACGCATCCTCACGTGGGTGTTGGTAAAAGACCAGTTGACCACTTTTTGAGTAACAAGGTCTTCATTTGGGATAAGGTGTTCCTTACTGTCGCGAGTGATAACGGAGACGTATCGCGCACGGAGCGAATTGATCCAACCGTAAGTTCCTTCAATCTCTACTACATCGCCAGGCTTTATGGAGCGGTCGAGAAGCAAAATAATCCCACAGACTAGATTTGAAATAACTTTCTGAAGTCCAAATCCAATTCCAAGGCCAATAGCTCCACCGAACAAGGTCAGGGAAGAAAGGTTTAAGCCCGCAGTGGAAAGCGAAGCCAAAACTGCAATTAAGAGTAGTCCTAACTGCACAGCCTTTTCCAACAGTACCTGCACGGATGGGTTTACTTGAGGTAGTTTGGCGATTCGGTTACGGCTGATGCGTGTCAGCAATGAAGACGCCCATAAAAGAACAACTAACACGCCCACCCCCTTGACCAATCCTAGCAAAGTCAAATCCGTCTCGCCTAAGGTGAAACCCATGGAATCCAGAGCTTCTGCAACAGGGGTCAGCACGCCAAAGATGTGTAAGCCTAACAATAGAAACACTAACCAAGCTGCACAGCGCATCCAGAACTGGCTCCTGATTAAACGTGAAAAACCCTTGAACACAGAATAGGCACAGACCAGCAAAGCAAATGGCTTAAGCAGATAGGCATCCCAACCCTGCTTCTGAAAGAGGGCCAAAGCACCCAACGCAGCAGCAACTAGAAATACAGGCACCTCTAACTGAACTGCTTTCTGCACTCGCTCTTCACCAGATGTCACCACTCCGTCACGGCCTATCCAATAAATCACCGCACGCTTAAAGAACACTCCAGCGAGTACACCGAGAAGCAAAACTATACCCATCGAAGCAAACTGCCGAAGGACTTCTACTGTCCCCAGTCGCTGAAAATCCCCTTTCAGGATTTCATCAATGAGTGCTTCCATCTGAGGTTGCAGTTTTGGTTTGGAACACCATGGTGACAAGGAAATTTAACTACAGTGAACATCCCTCGAATTCAGAGCTATATCGCAGGATCTCTGCTGTTATTTGTTTTCTTTCAGGAAATAAAGGCCAAATCCATCTCCGACTTACGTCTTGGGAATGTAGTTCTTGGCTACCAGCATACCGGAGGAGTCGAAACGAGTGGGCAATCTGGCCCGATCTCTTTTAAATCCAAGGATAGTTTTGCGGGTATCACATTAGGCCTGCGCAAACAAGGCTTCCGGTTTTTAAAAAATAAGGCACGGTTGACCTGGGATACCTCACTTGTCTTGGCGAGTTTCGAGTCGGGACTGATCTCCCCAGTGGCCGATCAGGCATGGACCCTTGAAGGCACATTGCTGAACATTCGTACAGGGCCTGCCATAGAAGTTAGGATCGCAGATACTGTCCTAGCAAAAGTCGGCTCTGGCATGGACACGGGATTCCTCGATGCCAGACTAGAAACAACAACCAAGCTACGCAGTAAAGACTGGCATTTTGGAGGTCATGTGGACGGCTCTCTCTTCTACCTCCCAAACCAGTATTTCTCAATTTATGCAGGCGGTGGCCTTGAGAGTATTGGCGAGCAAACTGTGCGTGACGATACTGATAAAGCTACCATAGACCTCTCTTCAAACTGGACCCTCTCCACGGGCATGGTCTTCCGATGGTAAGTCTATGTAAAAAAATCACTGAGCATGCGGTATTTAAGCGCTTCATTATTGGGGTCATTATAGTTGCGGGCATCCATGTTGGAGTTGAGACCTACAAGGACTTTGCCAACCGGCACCGAACTGTCCTAGACGCTCTGGATAGCTGTATCCTTTTTATTTTTACCACGGAGATAATCCTCAAGGTCATTGCGTGTGGGAACCGGCCATTTCGGTTCTTTCGAGATCCTTGGAACCTTTTCGACTTTACAATAGTGGCTGCCTGTCTGCTTGAGCCCATCATACCGGGCAATGCTGCATTTCTACCGGCACTTCGACTAGTACGTATCCTGAGAGTTCTGCGAATCATCACAGCCATTCCAGACCTACGGCTCATTGTTGGAGCTCTGCTCCGCAGTATCCCCTCGATGTTCTACGTTTGTCTGCTTCTGACCTTATTGTTCTACATCTACGGAACCATGGCTGTCTTCCTCTACAGCGAAAATGACCCCGTTCACTTTAAGGACCTGCAGACCTCCATGCTTTCTCTCTTTCGCGTGGCTACGCTAGAGGACTGGACCGATATAATGTACATCAATATGTATGGCTCCGACAACTATGGTTACGACGGGATCAATGTCGCCAGAACTTCCTCACCATCTCCCCTCGGAGCAGCGATTTTCTTCTCTTCGTTTGTCTTTATTGGCACGATGGTAGTGCTCAACTTAGTCATCGGTGTCATCATGAACTCCATGGATGAGATGCGCAAGGAACTACAAGCAGAACTGGAATCTCGATCCCGAGATGAATCTGATGCCGAAAGGGAATTGCAGGAAATCAATCAACAGCTCGAGGCTATCAAAAAAAACCTTGCCAGCCTGAGTCAGCGAATTAACTGATGTCGACCCGCTCAACAGTACTGACTTTTTCAGCAAGATGATGACTGAAGATCCCATACATGAAGCTCATAAACAGGAAAAAAAGGAGTTCTCAACACTTCTAACTCTCAGTGTGATATATGCCATCGGCGCAATTGGAGTGGTCGTCGCGGCCGTTGTTGTGACAAGCCGTATCGTCAAATAAACCATGGAACCAAACATCTCACCGCCCTCCTCTAAAGACATCGAAACTGGAATTGATCGTCTGGCTGATGAGATTTGTTCCAAACATGCTACAACAACGGATTTAGCGATATTTGGAGTGGCCAACGGTGGCATTCCATTAGCTGACTTACTTCACCGGAAAATCGAACTAAATCTCGGCGGAGATATTCCAATCGGCACAGTTGATATCTCGTTTCACCGAGATGACATCGCCCACAACCCAATTCCAAAAGATACCGA
>CAJWWL010000148.1 GCA_913048125.1 uncultured Opitutia bacterium
TCCCGCATCTGTCGTCAAAGTACTGAAATACCACCCGCCGAGGAAGATGTCTCCCTTGGGTGTGACCGCTAAACTGAGAGCTTTATTATCACCGTTTCCAACAAGAGTCTCAGCCCAAGCGACGCGACCATTGGGTGACATCTTAAATAGGAAAGGGTTGTTGCTGGATCCAGAGGTCAGGTTGAAGTCTCCGAAGTCAGCATTTCCTCCGCCAAAGGCAGCTACAACCAAGGTGTTGTCGGGAGCGAGTTTAATATCTCGGGCTTGTCCAGTGGCATAACGCTTCTGCCAGATCAGGTCGCCGGTTTCTGCGTCAAGGTGTTGCACCTGCATCTTACCGCCACCGTATCCTGCCACGAAAAGGTTTCCTTCAGGCCCGAACTCGATGCCACGACCACCACCTCCGCTATCGCCGAGGCACTTGGCCCAAACAACTGTACCGTCCGGTGCCACCTTGGCCACGGTTGTACCGCTGCCAACGACCTCAGTCCCACCAAAATCATAAGTATGGTCCTGCTCGCCGGCCACGAAGATGTTGTCGTCTGCATCAAGTCTGATGTCGTAAAACAACTCGGTTGAACCCTTGCCGCCCGCAATGGACCAGAGAACTTGCCCCTCAGTATCAATCTTAAGCAGAAACCCATCTGGGTGCCCATTGGTGCCTTGGGAAGTGTAGGTATCTTCTCCAATTGTCCAATTTCCACGAAAGTAGCCTGCAAGGAGCAGGTTGCCTTCGGAGTCGATCTCAAGGCTAAAACAATCATCGTGACCAGATGCACCGAAGTTTCCAGCCCATAGCATTTCACCGAGGGGGTCCAATTTAACAATGAAGGGGTCGTAACTACCGACTTTCTCAGCAGTGCCGCTAGAATAAGATATTGATGAGTTGGTAATACCAGCCACATAGATATTTCCATCGATATCTGTGGTGACTGACCGAGCACTGTCATATCCAGAGATTCCCAGAGTCTTCGCCCAAAGGATTTCCCCATGCTCGTTGATCTCGGCGATAAAGGAATCGTCGTCGTTGCCCCGGGCAAGGCGAACCCCACCAAAGAAGCCGACCCCACTATCTATATGGCCAGCTATGAGGAGATTTTCATTGGGTAGGGTATGTATGGCTCGCAACTGGTCTGCAGCCGTACCTCCCATAGACTGGAACCAGTCGAGTTTGACTGCATTAGACGCGTCAGGATCCGAGGTTGAAAAGTTCCCAATGACTTGACCGATGGAGTGCTTTTCGGAGATCTCGGTATTGTCGAGGTCCAGAGCCGTTGGGCCATCGTTGGCCGGCAGAACGGTGATTTCAAAATCTTCGATGAACTTGTTCCCACCGGCGTCGGTGACCTCGACACGGATCTCACGAGTGGGTTCATCCTCAAAATCTAGGTTAGACTTGGTCTGAAGCTCGTCGCCTCGAATAACAAAGTCCCCGTTGTGCTTACCTCCAGAAGCTAATTTGTAGGTAAAGGACTCCTTGTCCTCACCAAAGTCGCCAAATCCATTGTTGTAAGCGGCCGCAACCTCATTGGGTGATAGCGCGACTCCGTAGAGCCGGACGTCATCCAGAAGTCCCTCATACCAGCCACGATTACCGTGATCTAAATGGGTACCAATCCAGATTGGGGAGTTTGTGTAATTCAAATCCTCAACTGTACCGGACCCCACCTGAATGCCATTAGCATAACTTCTGGAAATTGCACCATCATTGGTAAGGAGAACATGCACCCATTGATCGTGTGGGATAAGACTTGAATTGGAGGCACCTGAATTCGAACTATTTTCATCACTGTAGCGATGATGAATGACCCATCCATTTGCATGATTTGCACTGGTTTGGAAAAATGTGTAATGACGACCTTTCCTGCCAAAGACACCAGCTGCATTCTCATCGCTCCTGACTGGTTTAAGCCAAACAGAAATAGAGTACTCGAGCAAGTCTAGCTTAGGATCATGGGAAACGTTTAAACGATCCCCCCCTCCGTTAAAATAAAGAGCATTGCCAAACTGTCCGTCCTGTCGGGTACCTTGACCGACAAGTGTTGCCTGAAAGTCGTTGGCGGAGTGATCCTTTGGAGTGGCTCCATTGACTTCATCAAAGCTGAACCAGAGGACCAAGTCATCCCTGCGGGTGACATGCCGGTCAGGGTCAACTGTGGCAAAGGAGCCAACGACGGTGTCTTTGGAGGAATTTTCCCGTGCAAAGGTATGCGAAAGACTTACAGAGAGGGGTGTTTCGTTTAAGTCCGTGATCAAGATGGGTAGTTCCTGCTGGAAAGTTGCCCCACCCACATCGGTCACCTCGACCTTAACCGAGTAGAAGCGCCCGGCTTCGTAGTCAAAGGCCTGTCCTGTACGAAGTCTGTTACCGGAAAGCGTGAAGAGATCATTGTCCACTTCACCTTCGACGAGTTTGAAAGTGTGTTTTTCACCTGCATCCGCATCAATTGCGGAAAGATTGCCAACAGTGTAGCCCTTCTTTTGGTTCTCTGGGAAACTTGAATTATCAAGAGTGATGCCTACCGGGGCATCATTGACATCCAAAATGGATATAGTGGCTTCCGTATCCACGTGAAGACCGGCCGTATCGGTAGCACGAAGTCGAATCTTGTACTCAGACTTCATTTCATAGTCAAAAGGTGTGGTGGCTTTCAGCTCATTGCCTTCGATAGAAAAGGATGTGTTGTCATCGCCGCCCTTCCCCTCGATGAGGCTAAACGTGTGGGTGTCACCCAAATCGTTGTCCGGATCAAGTGCTCCAAGAGTTGTAACTACAGAATCGGCTGGCAGATTTTCGTCGAGGGAGATGGATCCAAGAAGCACACGCTCCGGAGCATCATTGGCATTATCAATTGTAATAGTGAAAGCCTGTTCGTAGGTCAAACCACCGGAGTCCTTGACTTGGATACGGATACTACGGGTAGGCTTAGCCTCCCGATCTAAAACTGCCTTGGTGCGGAGTTGGCTATCTATGATGGAGAAGTCACCATTATCATCGTCGCCTTCACCCTTGACGAGCTTGAGAGTGTGAGCACCAGAATAAGAAGCCTCACCCCGCCAACTCCAAAGACCAAACTGTTCAGGGTCAGAAGGCTTTATGGCAGTCAGCACTGAACCGGGTTCAACTTTACGATAAAGAAGGTTAAAGTTGGATTGCCCACCAAAATCCATGTGGCCAAACGCAAATCGATAGGGTCCTGCGTCAAGAGTCAAAGAATGAGTACCGGTACCCCAAATCAGGCGCTCATCACCCTTATCACCATCTCTTTCGAAAGCATTGTCACGATCGAGATCCATCCAGAAGACAGTCCTGTCATCGTCTCGACTAATTCTAAACTCATAATTAGCTGATTCAGCAGAAAAGCAACCTTCGATGAGTGATTGATGGTAATCGTTCCTGGTAACTCCGTGCCCAAAACTTCGGATCAAGCTCTCGTTTGAGAAGTCGATCCCTTTGTTGCTGGGTCCGTTATCGAAAAGTATTTCCCCATTGGGAGTTTCCTGAAGCAATCCGCCATTATTGCTGAAATCCAGAAGAGCATCCTTAGATCCATCGATGGTAAATCCTTTGATACTGAGCTTATCAGGATAGTTTGCATCCACATCTTGAACTAGGACGTAGCTGACTAAAGAATCCTTTGGCGAATTCTCTGAGATATTGGATTTAGAAAGATAAGCTCCAGTCGGTGCTTCGTTAACATCAGTGACACCAACAGAAATACTACCCACATAGCTCAGGTCGTCTCGGTCGGTGACTTCAATCTGAACGGTGTATTCAGATCTATCTTCAAAATCGAAACCAACTGCATTGGTACGCAGTCGGTTGCCGGAAAGCGTGAACAGGGAGTTGTCCGCAGCATCGGAGACTAACTTGAAAGTATGCTTCTCATTAGGATCTACATCAGCAGCAAAGAGGTAGCCGACGGTGACACCCTTCTTGGAGTTTTCAGGGAAATTGGCATTATCAATCTCGATGGCCGTAGGTGCCTCACTTCCAAATGCAAAGTTTGCACAAGCAAGTGCAAAGGTGGAGATGACCTTTGCAGGACGATTAAAATTAATGAGAAACGAGTTTTTCACGAGTTGTGCGCGCGCGAAACAAACTTCCAATAGATGCATTTTCAAAACCTAGGACAAATAAACACATCATTTATATTATCAAGTGGTTAATTATTTAATTAATAAAAATCACAGAGACACTACTGATAATCTAGACTAAGGAGCACAAAAAATGGGGGAGTTTGTTCGTTTTATACAAACCAAATTGCGAATAAAAGACGGAACCAATGCGCACTAATGGAATACACCTGATTCCATTGAAGGCTAAGCTAGACTAATCGGGTACTAAAGCTTTAGTGTGAAACTGAGTAACCCGGTCCTTTCTTGGACCAGGGTTTCACTTGAGGTTGACGTCCCTTGGCAGCGCGTTCAGTGGCGTCACCCTGGTCCCCTTGTTGCTTCATCCAAGCATCCAAACTCGCTGAGAGTTTCTTTTGAATGTCGCCAGTTGATGCTTTCCCGGCTATATTGCGCAAACACCACGGATCTGTCTTGAGTTCATACAGCTCCTCGGCAGGACGACGCAAGTAACGAGCGACCTGCTGGGAAGCGAAATTAGATGATGCGTTCTTCCATGAAATAAATACGTTATTACGGTGCGTAATTACGTTTTGGAACTGTTGGGAAGGATGCAAGTTGCGGATGTAAAGCCAGCGTCCGTCTGTGGCCGCGCGAATACCGTAGGCTTCTGAACCGCTGTAGATTCCGCGCGTAGTGTTGACCGCAAAGACGGTATCATTGTGGCGCTGTGTCTTATCATTGAGGACGGAAACAAAAGATTTTCCATCAAAGCCTAGGGAGGAGGTATCGCCACCAGCTAAATCCACGAAGGTTGGGACGATATCGACGTAACTGATGAGAGCATCTGAGGTCCTGCCGGATTTCACCCTCTGAGGCCACCGCAGAATGGCAGCCGCGTGAATGCCTGTATCATAGCATGTCCACTTACAGAAGGGGAACTGAGATCCTTGTTCACTGAGCCAGAGAATGAGTGTATTGTCTTCAACATCCA
This sequence comes from uncultured Opitutia bacterium, assembly GCA_913048125.1. Taxonomy (GTDB): domain Bacteria; phylum Verrucomicrobiota; class Verrucomicrobiia; order Opitutales; family JABJCN01; genus JABJCN01. The sequence goes on from CAJWWL010000148.1 coordinate 5,072, forward strand.
ATTCCTTCAAATGGCTCAGGACTTGGCCCACTTGCCCGTCCATGTAGGTGATTTCAGCATAATACTTGGAAAGTTCCTGACGCTGCACTGGAGTGTCGACCAGATAGGGAGGCATTGTGAGTTCGCTGGGCGGATAGACGGAAGGATCGCCCCGATTCCAGGGCGTGTGTGGCTGATTGGAGGTTACAAACAAACACCATGGCTGTGAAGAATCACGGGCCATGAACTCACGTGCCTTATCCAATGGTAAGTCTTCACCATCTGGCGATTTCCCGGAATCTCCATGCGTACCTCCAAGCATCTCAAATGGAAATGCGGAGGCAGGAGCTTCGTGGCGTTTCCCAACAATCCCGACCCGATAGCCTAGCGGACGCAGATGGTGGGGTATGGATTTGATGCCATCGTAGACTCGACTGTGATTCGGGTGGGCACCATTACGGACAGGATAAAGGCCGGTAAAGAGGCTCTGACGAAGAGGCGAACAGGTGGGCGCTGAGGAGTAGAAACGGGTAAAGCGAATACCTTCGGACGCAAGACGATCCAGATGAGGTGTCCGGACATCCGGATTACCGTAGCAGCCCAGGTCAGTGAAAGTCATATCATCCGCCAAGAAAAGAAGTAGATTGGGCGGCCGAGCGGAGTCCCCTGCCCCGTGGCACAGTAAACCCGTTGAGATAAATAATAGGATTTGAAGGAAGAGCATCACATTCATGAACGCATTGAGGGTGATCTAATTATTGCGCTTGGGTGGATAGCTCTGGGGGCCCTTCTGGTACAGAACACCCCGAGTTTTAGTTTTCATGCGGTAGATCTTGTCGAAGCAAGTGATGTACATATACTCGAGTTGAGGACCTGCGAAGGTGACGCTGGTCATCCCCTTGATGCCATGCGGACCGGGAATGACACCACTGATGCGGCCGGTTGGGTCGAAGTACTGTACGCCCAGTTCCGTAGCCACGTAGTAACGTCCATAGGCATCAGTTATCATACCATCACCACGGCAAGACGGCTTGAAGGCGGGCAAAATGTCACGCTTTGCATCGGGATCTGGCTTGCGGCGCATAGTCATGTAGGGCTGTTTGAACTTAAGTAGTGCATCCGCCTCGACTCGGAGCGTCCAGCAGTGCTTACCTCTGAAGTCGGAGACTGCGAGTGTTCCCTGATCTGGAGATAGACAGATCCCATTCGGTGCCGTAATGCCATTGTCAGCTGCTTTCACCTCACCGGTAGAGGGATTGATGAAGGTTACTTGCTGTTTGGGCGTCTCTGTGAAGTAAATGTGCCCCTTGTGCGTGACCACTAGATCATTAGGGCGCACGTCTTTGGCGAGGGTTGTCATTTCACTAGTGCGTGTATCAATTTTAACCAACTCCTTAAAGCGTGCTCTGCAGGCATAGAGTTGGCCATCAGGACCAAACTTCATACCGCTGATGCCAGTAGCCCCTTTTAGAAAAGGATGTTTCTTTCCGTCTGGACTCAACCGAAACAGCCCTTGCTCACTGCGCATGTCAGAGAAATAAAAATTTCCTTTATCATCAGCAGTGGGTGCATCGGCAAACCCGATGCCGTCGACCGCTAACTCCCATTTTTCTCCGGGTAAGAGTATTTGCGACAAAGGCATGTCTTGAGCAGACACTTTTGTTGAGAGGGCAAGAGAGAAGAGTACGAGTGTGCTGTTGATATATTGCATTTTGTTACAACACTCGAATAGAGCAAAGATTAGGATGCGGACAACCCCTTTTCGCCTTGCAAGCCTGAATATGGGAGAAAGGATGCGGGGATGAGTTCAGTAGACAATTCTCGCACTGCGATTCTAGAACGCTTGCGCACCAAGATCGCCGAAGGCCGACCTATTGTGGGAGGCGGTGCAGGCACCGGCATTTCTGCAAAATGTGAGGAGGCGGGCGGCATTGACCTCATTGTCATTTACAACTCCGGTCGCTATCGCATGGCAGGTCGAGGTTCCTTATCTGGCTTATTGGCCTACGGAAATGCTAACGAAATCGTTGTGGATATGGCCCATGAGGTCCTCACTGCAGTTAAACATACACCTGTATTGGCAGGAGTGAACGGGACCGATCCCTTTATGCTCAGAGACTACTTCTTGAGGCAACTTAAGGACATGGGATTTGCAGGCATTCAGAACTTCCCAACGGTGGGTCTCTTCGACGGTAAAATGCGTGTCAATCTGGAGGAGACTGGAATGGGCTACGGTCTTGAGGTCGATCTGGTAAAGGCTGCACATGACCTCGAACTGCTCACGACTCCATACGTTTTTGACACCAAGGAGTCCGAGCAAATGACCGGAGCAGGTGCCGATATCATCGTTGCGCACATGGGCCTGACTACAAGCGGTACCATTGGCGCCGAGACCGCCATGTCCCTAGAAGATGCCGCAGAGCGGGTACAGAATATTGCTGATGCCGCGAAATCTATTCGCGATGATGTCCTGGTTATATGCCACGGAGGGCCAATTGCGAACCCTGAAGATGCTCGTTATGTCCTGGAAAACACTCGTGGCATCGACGGGTTCTACGGTGCCAGTTCAATGGAGCGTCTCCCCACAGAGATTGCACTCACCGAACAGGTTCGGAAATTCGTCGATATTCGACTTCCTCAGTAAACTTCCGTAGAACCTCTGGACTTTATGGTGTAGACTCAGGATTCTCTTCGGACGAAAGCAACTTGTGGGTCAAAGGCGTGCTTACTTGGATACCGTGTTTACCCTGAAGGTCATACGCAGCTTCTCGGACAGCGTTTTGGCAGGCTATGACCTGATGCGGTGACTTCAAGCTGTAACTTAAACGCCAGGTCGCTGCATGATCCCCACAATCCTTGAGAGCGAAGTTAGGGCTTTGTTCGCGATCAATGGCAGCAGTGTCACAGGCGTTATCCCAGACCTCGTTGAGAAAGGATGTTATCTTTTTGGAATCAATTCCATAACCGATCTTAAACTCTACATAATCCCGGACTCCGCGAGACAGTTCTGACCGAAGGATATCCACTCGATTCTGCAGCAGAAGTGCGTTGGGCAGGACTATATCATGGCGACGTATAAGGTCTCGAACAATAGTCTGGAGGCCCTTAGTTTGTAGCACGATTCCGAAGACGTCTTCATTTGGAATCCGAATCACATCACCACGCGTCACACGCCCCTGCCCAATTATAAATATACCACTCAGGAAATCACCAACCCAGTACTCCTTTGTGGCGAAACAGAAAAGTGCAATAAAGCCAAGCACGCTAGTCTTCTGCATCCAGCTTTCCAGTCCCCAAAGATTGATAAGAAGAACGATTGTGATCACTAGAATCACTACCGCGCAAAACAACTCCAGTGTCTTGGATGTGTGGGTATCTACATTTCTGGTGAATCCCTCGACCTCTAGCTTCTTACCATATTTAGCCTGAAGAAAGACTTCGATGAAGTGAATAAGCAGAAAAGTCGCTAATATTACGAGGAACGACTGACTGACTTGTTTGGCAACATCTATACTGAAGCAGACTGCGACTAGATAGCATAGAAAGAGAGAAAAGTTTAGAAAATGCAGAACTCTTAGTCTTGCCCGACTGCGCTCCTCATCCTTGATCTCAGAGTACTTCTGAGCCATCGGCCTAGACAACAGGAATAAGAGCAGGTTCACTCCAAGTGTGAAGTAATCTAAAGTCT
>CAJWWL010000149.1 GCA_913048125.1 uncultured Opitutia bacterium
TTGACTTTAGAAAAGATGCAAAGAAAAAAGAAAAGGAACAGAGAGAAGGATACAACAAAGCAATCAGAGAGATGGATCTACTAGTCAGGGATGTTCGAGCCTACCACCACCGAAAGAATGCCAAAGAAAATGAAAGCGCTAGTGTTGAAATAGGAATTCATCTTTATTCACAAGCGCCCAGACAAGATCCTCATAGGCCTTTTCACGATTTTCAGCAGACTTGATGTACTGCTTGGCGATCTCTGACTCGCGAGGATCTGGTGTTCGTGCATAGGCACGTAGGTAGAGCTCCCTTAGGATCTCATCATCACTGAGTTTCTGACGAATCAACTTTCGATGCCGAGTCTCAGAGTGCGTGAGCATCCGATGTAGAGTCTTTCCATTGTATAGCTCCAAAGCTTGTCCAAGACTGGTTTCATCCCCACGTTCACATTCGCAGACCGTCTGGCGCTCAGGCATCCCAAATACCTTTAGGAATTCGATTTCCCCGATTTTGCCTCTGTCGTGAGGCTTAAGGTCGGGAGCTGGTAATTGAGTAGCACGTGTAGAGGCGCGGACACCTTGAAACTTTTCAGGCATCCCCGTGAGATCACCAAGCGCATCAAGCAATTGTTCAGCAGTTAATCGCCTTGCTGGATAATGAGAGAAGAAGCGTTTGTCGTCTCGATTGAACTCGTTTGCACGCGAACTAGCCTGATAGGTATTTGAAAGAAGTATAGTTCGAATGGTTCGACGACGATCAAAACCATTCACAGCAAAGTCTTCGGCCAATGCCTCGAGTAAGGACTTATTAGCTGGAGGATTGGTGTCACGAAAGTCATCAAAGGGCTCTACAATTCCACGACCCATAAGGTGAGTCCAGATGCGATTGACCTCTACTTTGGCGAAGAAGGGATTGTTCTGTGAAGTCAACCATTGGGTGAAAGCTTTACGACGGTCTTTTTTCTGATTCAAGGAGTCTTCACCTCCAGGAACCCAAGGCTCAACCACCTTTTTTGAAACCGGATGGTGAACCTCACCCTCTCGATCCATCCAAACAACAACTTCATCTTTACGGCCCGTTTTCTTAGTGTTAATGCGATTAAAAAATGCACTGAGTCCATAATAGTTGTCCTGCGTCCAACGTTCGTATGGGTGATTATGGCACTTTGCACAACCGATACGAGTCCCCATAAACAGCTGTGTTGTAGACTCCATATGGTCAGATGTGTCAGAGCCAGATCGGTAGAAGTTGGTCGCCGGGTTGATAAAGTTGCTGCCGTTCGCGTTGAGTATGGATCGTGCAAATTCATCGTATGGACGGTTCTCGACGATAGACTGTTGTATCCAGTTGTGAAACTTTAGTGCGCCGCTGATGCCCATCTGCTTGGCAGAGACTTTAAGCAGGTCACCCCATTTCTGAGACCAGAATGCAGTGTAGTTTTGAGAGTCCAGTAGTTCATCGATAAGTCTTTGACGCTTGTCTGATTGTTTATCCTCGAGAAAGCGGAGTGATTGTTCAGGAGTCGGCAACAAGCCAGTGACATCAAGGTAAACACGGCGCAGAAACTCTTCATCCCGACAAGGTTCTGAAGGCAAGTACTGAAACTTACGGAGTTTCTTGTAGACATGTGAATCGACAAAATTGACTGGATTGGGAGCCTTCCATTCAAATCCAGACACATCCTGCACAAAGCTTAACAGAGTACTCTGGATATGCTCTAGATAACGCACGATTACGGCAGCTTCCCCTCGGCGCACACCTACTGCCAGACCATGACGACTGACTTTGAGAACGGTTTCATCCGAACTTTCGAAAACAGCAAGGTGTGTGACATCACGAGTAGAACCATCAGCAAAACTAGCCTCTACACGGAATTGCTGGACGTGGTGTGGCAGACGCCTGAACTGTCCAGTGCCTGGCGTGATTCGGATCCCGGTACAAGCTGATGCGTCAATATCAGCCACACACCCTTCTCGAATCCAATCCTTGAGTAATTGGTGCTCGAGATCGCCTTTGCGTAGACGTCGTCCTCCTTCGTGAGCCACCTCCATACGGGGCTTGGCCAACAATAGACTACGTTCGGGCTCAAGCAGGTTAACGCGTCGACCAAACTCCTCATGCACTAGGGTCTTAAGATCAAGCACAGGGTCAAAGGCACGCAGTGACAAACGAAAGCCTCCTTTACCATGAGGGGCGCCATGGCAAGCCCCCATACTACAACCTGCCTTCGAGAGTACCGGAAGAGTCTGAAACTTAAAAGATACCGGCTCTGGCTTGTCCTGATTTTTTACATCCAAAACCATCTCCGCATGAAGCTTTCCCACAGAAGCACGAACAGTTGTGCTTCCATCGATCTTGGGTACAACTACACCTCGATCATTCACTGAAGCACAGTCCGTATTAGCCACTTTGTAAAGAGCAGCTCGAGTTAGGTCTGCTGACTCTCCATCTGCGTAGAAAGCCGTCACTAAAATCTGTAGTTGCTGACGATTTCCGCTGAGTGTAAATTCTTTAGGGTGAATTTCTAGCCTAAGGGGCTTTCCGGCTTCAATAGGTGAGATCGAGAGCTCTGCTTCCTCATAGAGAACGTTCTCAGCATTGAGAGTCTTTGCAAATAAAAGACATGCAGAAAGGCCTAAGGCGTTGAAAATAGTACTCTGATACCAAGTGATTTTCATTGGTTAATCCTTACCCTTGAGAACAGTTACGAAGTTGGAACCAGAAACGCCCGCAGGCCAATCCAAAAAGTGGCGTGGTGTTTTATTCAGCTGTTCATCGGTCCTAACGGTTTCTTCATATGTCCTTCCATTCACTTCTGCACGGGCAAAAAAACGAATCACTAGAAGTGTCTCCGGATCTGCACACTCAGGAACACGGAAGGAGAGCTTGGCATCATTTTTTTTCTCAGGAATTTCAGTCTTACCTATCGCCTCAAGATCTTCGCAATGAATGGAGATAGGGCCATTGTAGTTGAAGCGCACGACTCGGAAGTCGAGTTTGAGTTCCTGACCGGGAGCCAGATTGTGGCAATCATTACCTCGCTGCTGGACTATAAATGGTGCAGTCTCTCGAGAGATTTCAAAAGTAAAAGGTAAGCCCTCCCTCCCTAACAGGTCATAAATGACCAATTCGCACTCAGCATCATTTGACGCCTTGTAACGTAGAGGTTCATCGAGGACATCACCTCGACCACTCTTGGATAACTGACGACCAGACTCTTTCAGTTCCATAAGCAGCATGGCAGGTGAACCTAGAGCCTGAGTCTGAGGTTTAATGGTCAAAAACTCTCCCTTTTTGACGGCTATGGGAAACTTCTTTGGCTCTATAGTTGTGTGGTGTAATCCTTTAGCTGTGGTTTTTTCCTGCGAAGCCAATTCTCGTGCTCTCAGAACACCCAAAGGTCCTCCAGACCAATGAAGGTCATGAACCGAAAGTTCATGTTCACCATCTGCTTCAGCCTTAAAGACTAGCATTGGGTCGGCACCATTCACAGGATCGTCGTCCACCTGTTGGATAAACTTACCATTTGGATCGCGCAACGACATCACTGGATCAACCTTCTGGTTCAAACGATTGCCCCATACCTCACAACTAAACATCTGACCAATTTTGGCATTAAACTTATGAACGACTGGAGCATTATCCTTGAAACGGAAAGTCACTGAATCAGGAAATCTATCCTTGAGAATGACAAATGGTACAGAAGTGCCCTTTGGCGTCCAAACACGTATCACACCTACGCCAGAAGTGGAACCCGGGGGAAGACTCACTTGAAATCGAACCTTTCTGGCATCACTTTTCTCATCCTGAAGAACGATCCACTCACTATCGAAGTTTGTCCAGATGCTAGGCGCTTGGTCGCCATCTCTGAGACTATCCCCGTGAATAGTAACCTCTGTAGTGCCACCGACAAGCAACGCCAAGGGTTCCACGTAGTGAATCCTAGGCTTTCCCGAGAGAAATACTACCCCTGAAAGTAGTGATGTAGCGACTATAACTTGTCGCAATGAGCTCATTTTGAAGAGACTTCCTGAGGGAGCTCGACATCAACAAGATAGATATCAACGCTTCCATCGCGCTCACTCGCGTAGACCAATTGACGACCGTTAGGATGCCAACTCGGAAAGTCGTCACGTTCTTCATTACGAGTGATACGTTGAACACGCCCTCCGTCTACATCCATCACGTAAATCTCATAGTTACCGTCTCTGGTACTGACAAAGCAAATGCGCTGACCATCAGGAGAAAGTCTAGGACGTATGTCCATTAAACGATTTTTTGTAAGACGCTTTTCTTCACCGCTATCAAGATCACGTATATAAATCTCATAGTTGTTTTCACGCGAGTTCGCGTAGGCAATCCTCTTGCCATCTGGAGTAAAACTCGGCCAGTGAGTCAGCCCCTCAGTCTCGGTCAGTTGCTTCTTATCCTTGCCTTCAAGATTGACCGACCACAACTGCATTGGGCCTGTTTCAGCAAAAGCATAAATGACACGCTTGCCATCCGGTGAAAAAGCTGGAGTGCGATAGGCACCTCGACCACCGTGCTTAATCTCGAACTGTTTCTTGGCATCCATGTCACGAATAACGAGCTTACCAGTAAGATTACCCGTACACTCGCTGTAGCTAGCCCAACGCCCGTCAGGAGAGTAAGCTATCTCCGTTTGGTGACTACGTCCGTCGTCGAAAATTGGCGTAGGTCCAGCTTTGACATCTGCCATATCAACGCGCACAGCACGAATTAGGTCCTCACGTTCGTCGTAGGAGTAGACAAGGACTTCACCGTTCTGAATAAACAAGGGGTCACGCTTGTTGTTACCGTCAAAACTTAGACGAGTCTCACCTCCTTGCAGGGAAACTCCTAGACTAAAAAGTAACAGCTTGAGTAGGTTATATGAGCTCATGAATGACGCTTCCTCCATCAAGCACCTTCATCTCAGCTCTTTCCTTTGCACCGACTCCGCACAACTCAGCGATCGTAGTTCCGACATGCAAAGGCGTGATGGGACGGGTAATGGGACGTTCACCCTTGGCATCACTTTCTCCTATACAACGACCCGGCTCGATGCCTCCTCCAGCCCAGATAGAAAAATAACAATGCTGATGGTGTTCACGTGCGGCACGATTACTGATTTTTGGGGTGCGCCCGAACTCACCCATAGCGAGCAAGAGGGTGTCGTCTAGAAGGCCGCGCTCATCAAGGTCGTCAATCAATGCCGAGTAGGCTCTGTCAAGGATAGGGCAATGACGGTCTTGAAGAAGTTCAAAGTTGAAGATGTGGGTGTCCCAACCGAAGTCGCAGTTTGGAGAGAAGGTCTCAACATACTCACTCCAGTTTACCTGAATATAGGGCACTCTTGCTTCTGCCAATCTGCGAGCGAGCAGACATCCTTGTCCAAAAGTAGTCTGACCGTATTTGCCTCGGGTCTTATCGGACTCTTGAGTCAGATCGAAGGCCTTGCGTGCAGCAGGGTCCGCCAGAAGTCCATAGGCACTTTGATGAGTGCGATGCCATTGCTCGATACCAGCCGCATCAAGACGGCGTTCGGCGAGATCGAGTTGCTCCAGCATTTTTTTACGGTTTTGGATGCGCTTAGGCGACATTCCGTCAAGAAGATCAAGTTGAGGTATGCTGACTTGGCCGCGTTCATTGGCACTTACGAGAAACGGATCGTATGCCTTACCTAGTGTGCCACCACCATAGCCTTCGATACGACGCGGCAGATCACGAGGAATTCCACGCCCCACATAGAAGAAGGGAGGAAGGGCCTCAGCGGAGCCACGATGCTTGGCAACAATGGATCCAAAATTGGGCTGAATAGGTCCAGCATTCTCTTCGAAGCCGGTAAGACCTACAGTGCCGGCTCCCGGATGCCCGCCATTGGTCGTTACATTAGATCGTATGACGGTGTATTTGTTACTACGAGCGGCCATCTTGGGAAGCAGTTCAGTAAAGTGCATCCCAGGAGTACGAGTAGGTATGGTACCAAAAGGCCCACGGTACTCCATGGGCGCATCTGGCTTAGGATCGAAGGTATCCACATGGCTGGGACCACCCCAGAGCCAAAGTAAAATAACCGATTTCACGCGTCCGCTTTTCTGCGCTGCTTGAGCAGCTTCAAGAACCTGTGAAGTGCTTCCAATCGTAAATGGGACCGCTGCAGCCGTCTTGATGAAAGAACGGCGCGTTGGACCAGAACAATCCTGAGCGTTAAAATTTCCAAATCCTAGCATGTCGAAGAGGTTAAGGTTCTAAACGTAATAGACAATGAAAAGGGTTTTGGGCGTTAGATATAACAACTAAGGTTCCCCAGTAGGTAGATTAGCCAACTTTTGAACTTTTTTCGGAAAACATAATTAATAAAACATTAAGGGTTTGATGGCATAACCAAATGGTACTTGCCGCTCGCAGGTGAATCCAAGCTTGCAGTGGTACCATTAGGCCAGCGGACGTCAATACGCTCCACTTTCTTCACTTCACCGAGACCAAAATGGACTTGTGGTGGATGCTGTGCAGTGAAGGAGTCACCGGTGACAACTTGACGAGACCATTTGCGTCCACCAGCTGTGACGGTCACCACTGCGCCAAGTACAGAACGACCGGGTGCATCCTTGAGGCGTACCCCAACCCAATTTCCAGTAGCCTCTGATTGATTACGCAAGACATGCAGTTGGAAAGCGTAAGTGGCTGTGTCGTAACGACCGACCAGCAGATCCGGTCGACCATCGGCATCGAGGTCGGTGGCCAATACAGCTCGGGCGTCAAACTCGAAGGCTGAGCCAGTCAGGAAGCCTACATTACGAAAGCCTTTACCTCCGTCATTAAGAAAGAGATGATTGTGCTCGAATCCATTCCAAGAGACCGTCTTTCCTATTTCCCAACCTCCTTCTCCAAGAATTGTGGAATAGAATGCATGCAGTGTGGGACTTGGATTAGAGTCACCAGTGTAGACGTCATGACACCAGAACCGAGTGCAGTAGTCGCGGGCAGACTTGCCGCTGAGGTGTCCGTTGGCGACGTAAAGGTCTCGATCGCCGTCATTATCAAAGTCTGCAGATGCACTTCCCCACGACCATCCAGTGCGGGCCATGTCATCGCGGAACACAGGTTCTACAAATTTACCGTCTCGCTGTAGGTACATACGGTTGCCGTATGTCATGGCGGCACGAAGATCATCGTGCTTTTCAAAACCATCGCGACGGATTCCAAGACGATCTAGACGGCGTGCAGTTGTAGAACTCATACCAACCATGTACAGATCCTGACGGCCATCTCCATCAAAGTCGTCGAGGACGTGCGACATGCCAAAACCGTGCCTTTCATTGATCAAATCCGAGGTCACATCGGTAAACTTACCAGTTCCATCATTACGGAAAACATCGAGCCCAGAAAAATCAGCTACAGTAAGTAAATCGGGATCTCCGTCCTGATCCAGGTCGGCTAGGGATGCGCTGAAGGTCCTGTGACCTCGCTTATCAGACAGTCCCGAAACTTCTGTAGCATCGGAGAATTGACCCGTTCCATCATTGAGAAGCAGATAGTCTGGATGTCCATCGCGAGCATCATAGTACGGTGTGGGCATAGAACCTCGCTCGTAAGGTTGCCTCCATTGACCTATAAAAAGGTCTAGGTCACCGTCACTATCCACATCCGCTGCAGTCATCACATGAGGGTGTTCAAATATTGATTCAAAGACCACGCTGGAGGACTTATGAAAACTCCCATTCTCACCACCGGGCCACATCCTAAGCTTTTTTTCTTTCTGACCGGATGAAAGGAAATCGACAGAGCCATCGCCATTGAAGTCAGCTAGAATGCCTGCCTCCTGCAGCGGCATGATGAACTCACGCAAAAAGGGTTCGGCTTCGTAGTCACCTTGAGCCTTCTTTTTGAACAGCACATTGCACCCAGCAAGCACCACCTCGCTAAGACCATCTCCATCCAAGTCATACACTAAAACGGGACTGACTCGTGGAAAGGCCTTTGGCACGACCTCACGTGGATCAATCTTTAACCATGGTGCAAACAAAGGCTTACCTGTCTGATCGACAACAACTGCCTTACGCACCTCAATAGTGTCTGGGAAAGGTGTTTTGTCCCAGGTTTTCAATTCCGACCAAGTAACCGCAAGTTCGCCTTCAATCTGCAGGCGGCGTTGGCTGTCTGAATGCTGGGCGTGAATTACAAAAGAGACAACTGACGATGCAGGACGTTCCCGACGGCGTGGACGAAAAGTACTATGATGCCACTCGGTCTGAGCAATCTGCCACCCGGCATCTTCAAATTTTTTAATTTCCACTAAGTATTCATCGTGAGTTCGTTCCTGAAATTCACCATCCAGAGTTGCACGACGCATTCCACTTACCCCGAGTCCCAGAGGTTCCCACTCAGACAAACTGGCAAGTCTTAATCTTTCGAAATGAAATTTACTGAGTACCTCCCACGGTTTTCCTTCGCGTAGACGATCCCAAAGCAGCACAAAAGTACGCTCATGATCTTGGGCTTCCGTCTCAAAACGATAAACAGTAGAATCCAACTCATCCTGCTGGTCGACCATTGCTTGTAATTGCTCCTCGGTCACGCCTGCCATGTGATTGGATTTTGGCTCAGATGAAAGATCTGGGAGCGGATCCCCATTTTCGTCATCCACAGCACAACCCAAAAGTAACAGAGGAAGGAACCATAATTTATGGTGTAGGCAACTTACCCAAAAGCAGGATTTAACTGTTGATTGA
>CAJWWL010000150.1 GCA_913048125.1 uncultured Opitutia bacterium
TATCCACTGGATATATTCAATCCGATTCTGCTATGCCGCATGTGGCCAGTTGCAGTAGCCGCTAAGTTGGCACCGGCCTTCTTCTGGTTCTCGGGGCTCGGCATCGCCCTGCTCTGGATTAGAAACCCTTGGCTTACGCTCCTGACGACCTTCTTCTTTACGCAGTTCGTATGCATCTACTGGTCCTTCTTTCCATCGGCCTCACACGGGGCAAATCTCCCATTACTGGCATTGTGGTTGTTAGCCGTTCATCGATTTGATAGGAAGCAGCGTGATGATGCATTTGTCTTTGCGATACAGATTTTGGTCGCGATTACGCTTGCGAGCGCAGCCAGCTTTAAATGGAGAAATTCAGGATTTTACTGGACGGACGGCCTCGAGATGCAGCGTCGTATCTTCTCGAGTTATGCCGTGGATGGTCGTCGGCCGTTTTTGTTCGTGGACATTCTGATGAATTCAACGGCTCTGTCCAGGGCAGCGGGTGTCGTCGAGCTTTTAAGCCAAACGGCGATTCTGCCGCTTGTTTTGCTGTCGGCATTTTGGTCTCGACTCAGATACGTGTCCGGAGCAGCCGCCGTGATCGCAGTTGCGGGGATCAACGTGGGCATGCAGTTGTTCTTCTATCAGTTCATTCCTCTGGCTCTGGCCCTCTTCGTACCGTTGAAATCGTTCTCACTCCGTCCCTCTGGTACGCCCATGGTGTGGCTGATGATCGCCGTGCTTGGATTCGATGCATTCGTCTCATTCAAGCACTGGGGGTGGATGCGCAACGTCTTTCCGGTGGCAAGCAACCCCATGTTCTCCAAATCTGGATACCCCGAGTTCGTGCAGCGACTCCGGCATCCCCAGCCGCAGGATCTTGACTTCGTCCAGCGGGAGTTCTTCATTCTGTTCGCGGGTCGGAACCTTACGGATGACGTTCGTCAGATAGCGATTGCTCATGGACTGGATCCGGACCAGTTGCAGAGATGCAGTTTCAATATCGAGATGTTCAGGGATGACATCGACTCGATGCGAAGATGTCCAAGATGATTCTAATTGATAGGAATTTGCTTTTTCAACCTTGAACTTGCTTAGCTGTCGGTCCGGTGGGTTGGATGGGGTGTAAAAGTTTCCCAAAACCAAGCACATTCGTAGACACTTCGCGGAATGGACCGCGAAGTTCTGAAGGTGCCCGAGGCTTCATATCAAAAAGATCGATATGACTCGGACCTCCCCACATGTAGAGAAGGAGACAGCGACGGGCACGACCAAAACTCCCAGAAGGCTGTGCGCTACGCCCTTCAAGCAATTGAGATAGTCCTAGACCAAGCGAACCTAATCCTCCGAGGCGAACGAAAGAACGCCGGGTTAATCGGTCGAAACTCTTCTGGATATTCTCTTCCAAAACAGATCCCATTTGGACACAGTCATTCAGATTACCTAGGATAGTATCTTGGACAAGTTCAATCAGTATCCTCTACCTGCGCAGAAAATGACGTAATCGTCTCCAAGTGCCCTAGAAGACCAGCATGGTCGAGCTCTGCTCCACCTGACTGCACCATATCTTCAAAAAGCCGATGCAAGAGCTTGGTAATGGGAAGGTCTAAACCTAACCTCTCAGCTGCTCTGAGTGCATTCACAAGATCTTTGACCTGAAACTTGGCTGGACCACCTGGTTCAAAATCTCGATTCACCATTCGCAGACCGTGCTCGCTAAGGATGCGGCTAGAAGCAAAACCACCCTGCAAAGCATCTCGGACTTTGCTTCGATCCGCCCCACCAGCCCCGGCTAGAATAAAAGCCTCGGAAACAGCGCCTATGGTAATAGCCACTATGACTTGGTTAGCGAGTTTGGACAGTTGGCCACATCCCGTGGGACCAACATGAGTTGGACGCCCCATCGCTTCAAACACGGGAACCACCTCCGCAAAGGTTTCTGAGTCGCCGCCGACCATAATTGCCAGATCACCAGCTTTTGCACCCTTCGTCCCACCGGAAACAGGTGCGTCCAAATAACGGATACCACGAATAGCATGGCGTTCTCCATGTTCAACGGCCTGATCCAGACCTATGGATCCCATATCTACGTGAATACTCCTCGGCGGTAAGTAAGTTGCAACTCCTTGACGAAAAACAACCTCATCAACAGCAGGACCATCCTTGAGCATTGTGATAAGAACTTTGGCATCCTTAACCGCCTCAGATGGAGAGTCTAAAACTGTAGCTCCAAGCTCTTCCAACGACTCTGCTTTGGAATGGGTACGATTCCAAACCTTAAGAGGAAAACCTTCACGCAAGAGACACCTTGCCATAGGACCACCCATGAGACCGGTTCCAATAAAGGCAATATTGGGTTTCCTAGACTCACTCATGGATGAATAAAATAGATAAATTCAATGATTAATAGCCTCTTCAAATTTCCGGACCTAAACTACCACAAATCAACCTAAATACTTGGTAGATTAGATGGCGTAAAATATTGTTAATTTTCAGCGGATTTGAAGGCGGGATTTGGAATGGGCATTTTGGCTCCCATTTTGTTTTGCCAAGACTTAAGTTTGGCCCGGAGTCGAGATGCCATTTTTGGCTCCTTTTGGGCTAGATTTTTTTGTTCACCTGGGTCTGTGGCTAAATTGTAAAGCTCGAACTTCTCGTAGTGATAGAATTCAATGAGCTTCCAATCACCGTCGCGTATGGAAGCACCAGGTTTCCAACCCGACCCATGATAGTGGGGATAGTGCCAATAGAGTGTACGCTGGCCGGAGTCATCACCTTGAAGTTGCTTGATCAGACTCTTGCCATCAGCATGGAGATTTGGGCGTGAAGGAAGACCAGCAAGTTCAAGCATGGTTGGGAAAAAGTCCATACTGACAATAGGCTTTTTTGATACGGATCCAGGCATGGTTACACCGGGAGCTCTGATAATGGTGGGTTCGCGTACTCCACCTTCATACAACCAGCCCTTGCTGGCACGTAATGGAAGGTTGCATCCAGGGCCCGAACGACCACGTCCCAACGTGCTTAGCCCCCCGTTGTCGCTAAAGAAAACAACCACGGTGTTATCGACCATTTTCAACTCCTCTAGCTTACCGAGAAGTTTACCAACGCTATCATCCACAGCAGCAACCATAGAGGCCAGCGCTGGATTATCCTGACGCATACGTGAGAGCCCTTCGTGTTCCTGCTGTGTGGGCGTTGGGCCCTTGAACATTTTCTCTGCCTTGGCCTCGTAATGAGCAATACGCTTTTTGTAGGGCTGAATTGGTGTATGAATGTTGTAATAAGAGAGATAGATGAGGAAGGGTTTATCTTTGTCTCGCTCTTCTAGAAATTTGATCGACTCGTCTGTGAGGCGTTCGGTGAGGTACTCTCCTGACTTGCGGGCGGTAAGTGCAGGATTTTTCCAAGGTGCGTAATAACCTCCTGGAGGAGAGCCTCTATGGTGACCGCCAATATTGACATCAAAACCCTGGTCCTCTGGCCAATGGCCCTTGTCGCCTAAGTGCCACTTGCCAGCAAAAAAAGTTTGGTAGCCATGCTCCTTGAGTGCTTCAGCAATTGTCACCTCTGAATGGGCAAGGTTGTCACGGTCTTTCGGATGAAGGAGCTTGTTGCGAGCATTATTGCCCTGACCGGGAATCCAATCAGTGATGTCCACACGCACAGGATGTTTACCAGTTAGGATACTGGCGCGGGTCGGCGAACAAACGGGACAAGCAGCATACCCTTGTGTGAAGCGCATACCGCTGGCTGCAAGCTTGTCGATATGAGGCGTCTCATGGAAACGACTACCATTGGCACCAATGTCAGCCCACCCCATGTCATCAACCAAGAGGAAGACAAAGTTAGTCGAAGGTTTAGCAGCCCATAGAGAGAAAGAGAAAAGACATGCAAAAATAATTGAGGGAAGATGCCGCATGAAAAAGATTAGTAGAAGGGATTTGTAAAAAAGACGGAGTGGGGTTCGTAAAGGCACGAAGGAGTGAGTCAAAATTAAAAGCGGGGTGGATTAGTACAAACGAGCGGTAAAGTTTGTAACCATACAACTCTTTCTGCTGTAGAGGGTAATTAGAGGTTAATACTTGTAATCAGGTTTAGCCCTTCCACCTTCAAACCCAAGTGTTTTCAAAAAACCCACATAATTGTCTGCTTTGCATGGCCTTTTACTTTTGCCTCACAAGTACACTGAAAGGCGCAATAGATGAACGATTTGAACTAAACATTCCTCTAATTTCAAATCCACCCATAGTCGATGGAAAGCTTAATGATGACTGCTGGCGTGATGCACCTGTAGCCAAAGGATTCCGGCAGCGCACTCCCGGAGACGGCATCCCCGAGAGCGAACGTACCGAGGTGCGCATCTGCCGAGACGACCGAACCCTCTACATCGCTGCACGATGCTACGATTCCAATCCAGAAGGTATCCGTGCATCCGTTCTGCAGCGAGACTTTCCCGTTCGGGGAGATGACTATTTCTTTGTACTCATCGACCCCTATCTACGCGGTCGTGAGGGTTATTATTTTCGGACCAATCCAGTTGGCGCGAAGGGAGAGGGTCTCGTAAATCCCAGCCTCACTAAACCTAGAATGGATTGGGATACCCTTTGGGAAACTGCCGGCAGCCGTGACGAACTTGGATGGTCGGGAGAATTCGCCATCCCATTTAGAAGTCTTTCCTTCGATCCAGAAGCAGTAGAATGGGGCATTGATTTTGGTCGATGGATCGCCCGCAAGCAAGAACGGACGCGCTGGGCAGGAGTCAGCCGCAACCGCTCTTGGATCTCACTAGAGGAAAATGGTCGCATCACTGGCATGCAAGGTCTGCAAGTGGGTACTGGGGTAGATTGGTTACCCTACGTAACCTCACGGTGGATCAAAGAAGCTGGAAAGGAGGAACTGGAAGCTGAAGGTGGATTTGACCTCTTCTACAAGATCACTCCAAATTTAACCGCTACATTGACCTACAATACGGACTTTGCAGAGACAGAGGTCGACAACCGCCGCGTCAACCTAACTCGCTTCCCCATTATGTACCCTGAGAAGCGCGACTTTTTTCTGGAAGGCTCGCAGAACTTTGCCTTTGCCACTGGTCCCCTCGCCTTCCATTCGCGTCGGATCGGTTTATCCAGCGATGGTCAAAGGATGAATATAGTTGGAGGGGCAAAAATCACTGGCCGTCAAGGCCGACTCGGTATCGGCATGCTCGGAATGCATCTGGACAATTTTGGAACATTGGACTCAGAGGAAGTTTTCGTTGGCCGCTTCACGTATGATATTTTCGAAGAGTCCAAAGTTGGGGCGATCTTCACACATGGAGACCCACAAGCCAACCTAGACAATCGTATGACTGGGTTTGATATCAACCTCAGGAAGACAGAGTGGCTGGAAGGTCGTTCAATCACGGCTCATGGTTTCTACATGACCAGCGAAGACCAAGTACGAGGTAACGGCGAAGTCTATGGCGGTCGTATCGCCTTTCCAAACTACCCTTTCTATGCAACTTTGCGTTGGAAGCGTATCGGCGAGGACTTTGAACCCGCCATGGGATTCGTTGCACGTAGGGGTGTCGATAATTATGGCGCCTTCGCCCAGTACGCATTCGACGTACCTGAAAGCCTTTTGTTCAGGGATATTATCTTCGCTATCGAATCCTCAAGGTACGATCTCATTGGAGGTGGGCTGCAGAGTGAAACTCACGACTTAACACTGCTCCGCTTGGACACTCTGGCCGGAGACTCGATCTCCTTCTCTCACAAATTTGGTGAGGAAGTTCTCGATGACCCATTTGAAATCGTGGACGGTATCAAAATCCCTGCTAAAGCTCACGTCTGGGGTCGTTGGGGCGTCAAAGGCAGTACCAGTGCGAAGCGCAACCTATTTACTGGCATAGGTGCCAGTCTTGGAGATTACTATGATGGCGAAGCCTTTATCGCTGGTGGGGACCTCACATGGCGACCCTCAATGCATGGAGAAATCAAACTCGGAGCCCGATTTACCGATGCTCAACTACCAAGCGGCGACTTCAACTCACTGATGACAACTCTTGCACTCAGAGTCACACCAAACGCAAAACTCTCCTACAACAGTCTGGCCCAGTACGATAATCAATCAGAAGATCTAGGCCTAAATCACCGCCTGCGCTACATACTCAAACCCGGGCGGGACTTCTTCTTGGTATACAACCAAGGCTATCGTCGCACCGGCTCACGCTTCGAATCCTTCAAAGACGAAGCAATCACTAAGCTTGGCTGGACATTCCAATTTTGACTTGGTTGACAGATGGCCATCTCCAGCTTTGCCTAATCTTTATCATGAAACAGAACCTCCCTCTTCTACTATTACTCGCTACTGCATCGGTCTCAGTAACTGCCAAGCCAATCACCTTAAAAGCCTCCAAGACTGGTGATAAAATCCACGTTCTAGGCGAAGACACCGAATCACCACTAGTCGTTCAAGTCGCCGAGGCCGACATGCGGCCCTACCTTCATCCTATAAAAGCACCCGATGGGAAAGGCACGCTTACCCAATACAGCCCGGGGCACCACCGCCACCAAACTGGTCTCTACTGGGGATTCACCCGTGTCAATGGTCGAGACTACTTTCACCACCCCAAAGACAACTACTGGAAACGTAACGCTCTTGAAATCCTTCAAGCCGAAGGTACAAAAGTGCGATGGCGAACGACCTATGAACTACTAGATGCAAAGGGCGATCCCATCCTTCGGGAACAACAAACATGGAGCATCACCGGGAACCAAGAGAATATCCATCTAGATCTCAACTGGCAGGGCACCGGCCTAGTCGATGTCACCATTGGTAAATACAACTATGGAGGACTCTTTCTGAGGATGCCCTGGACTCGGCAGCGAGGAGGCACCGCCACCAATAGCGAAGGCCAAGTCAACCGAATGGCCGAAGGTAAACCCGCTCGCTGGGTTGATGTTGGCATGCCTATCGAGGGTCGCAAAGACTGGGCGCATATTGCAATTCTTGATCATCCAAAAAACGATAACCATCCCAACCTGTGGCGCGTCGACGGCCAGCTAGGTATCGGCCCATGCCGTGCCCGTGCTGGCGAATGGAAAATCGCAAAAGGTTCCACGCACGTTACAAACTATCGACTTGTAGTCTACACGGGACCGCTTGATAAAAAACTCTTAAACACTGCCTGGAAAAATCTAAATTAGAAGTAGTTAAGTGTCACACAGCTACCTGATAAATCTAAGGTGTCTTTGATTTGAGGACCGGAAGAGCAATTCGGTCTAAAATGCCAAAAATCAGCCAATTATGTAACCCCTCTCTGGCCAAATGGGAGGAGTCTTTAGCCAAGACCCCTCATGGGTTGATCCCAAAAGGTGTCTGGTGCCATACACTCTGGGACCCGGCCTGCTTACAGGTTTCCGAAATTGAATTGATGACCCGTACCAAGAGATGAGGAGATCTCGAGATATGTCCCCAGAAACGAAGAGCAGAAACGCCTTCTCGTGGGCTCTTTGCCTGTATGTTTTCGCGGTCGTCGCGCCAAATGCCTTTGGGCAAGATAAGCCCCAGAAGATCAGTATCGAAGAGAAGACCAAGATCCATCGCCTTACGAACGCCAACCGTTCGGCCTACGATGCCTTTATATACTTAAACCGCATACCGGAGACAGTGGAGGAAGATGAGGAGATCCTAGATTTCACAGCGCGCGTTTACAGCAGACTTGCCAACCAGGAGGGGCGCATACTCATCAAACTGCCCGAGGGCATGGGTCGCAAAGCCTATCTAGGCTACAAAACATTTCTGAGCACGGACGCCAAGATGAGTAATGGCAACTGCGTCGTATGCCACGCTCCAGAGAAATTCACCGACCTCAAGCTGCACACGCTTACTGTCGACGGCCCACCCCACCCCACCCCGTCACTACGAAACCTCGCCAAGCGCAAGGTGGACATCGCCAAGGCGCTCAAGAACAAGCTCTCACTGGCAAAGATGCCCGATGCACCAGAAAAATATCAACACATCCTGCTCAACGAAGACGACCTTGAACACCTCGAAGCATTCCTCCAGCAGCTCAACGACATGGACGATAAAATGTTTAGGCGAGTGATTTTGAATGCAACGATTCTAGATACCTCATCAGATTAACATGAAGCTAAAACTCCAACTCACAATGATGGCCTTCGTGTTGTCAGCCTCATTGGCCAATGCCAAAGAGATTCGTGGCAAGGTTACATTGCAAGGCCAAGGCGTTGGTGGCGTATTCGTATCCGCTCACGATACTGAAAATCGAAAGGCCACCGGAGTGTTCACAGCCACAGACGGCACCTACGTAATCGACGGCCTTCGCAACAAAGATTACCGCGTGCGGGCACGGCAAAAGGGCCTAAATGATGTATGGATTGATGATGTTACCTCCGGCTCCAAGAAAATAGACATCAAGATGACGACTGCAACCGGCTGGAAACTGGAACGCCAACGTCCAGCAGATAGTGCATTTGGCATGCTGAAATTCGATAATTATCGCGACAAGCTGAACTTCAAGATGTATTGCGCCTACTGTCACCAGATTGGTACTGTGGGCTTCCGCACGCCGGAGGAACCCGTGGACTGGGAGACAATGATCCGCCGCATGGACGGCTTTGGGGCCCTTTATCCCCATACTAAGCGCACCATCGTAAAACGGATCATGGATACCTACAAGGGCGACGCCGTCGATA
>CAJWWL010000151.1 GCA_913048125.1 uncultured Opitutia bacterium
CTGGCATACGAACCTAACTTGAGAACCTCAGGTCCATACATATCCAAGACAGACTTAGGCTCCTTGGATATGTCGGTCAACTCAGGGACAGACGACTGCATACGAAAAGCCATCTCCTGCTGCGCGATTGTCGTCTGAATTTCGGGATCTCCGATCTCAGCGAGATGCTTGCGATTTAAGGCTCCCAGAGTATCAAGCATACTCCTGCGCACTTTGGAATCGATGCCCTGAGGGTTAGAAAGAAACAGTACGGGATCTCCCACTGTCTGAAAGGATGTGCCTTGATGCCTTGAAGGCAGGAAACCGCTACCCCAGAGCCTAGAGTAAAGCGCCTGAACGTTAACTCGACCGCTCCAAAATGCCGACGGAAGTACAACAAAGTCTGGCAGGTCTTTATTTAAGGTGCCAAGACCGTAACTCAACCAAGACCCCATGCTCGGCTTTCCTGGAATTTCAGAACCTGTACAAAAAGAGGTCTTCCCAGGGTCGTGGTTGATAGCATTAGTGTTGAATGAGTGTACGAGGCAAAGGTCATCTGCAACTCCAGACAAATGCGGAAGTAGTTCGCTCATCCAAACTCCACTCTTACCTTGTTGAGAAAACTTGAACGTGGAAGGCGCAACCAACTGCTGCCTACCACGTGTCATCGCAGTTACACGCTGACCTTTACTGATAGACTTGGGTAACTCGGTCTTAAATAGCTTGTGAAGCTCAGGCTTGTAATCGAAGAGGTCCACTTGGCTAGGTGCTCCTGCCATGAATAGAAAAATGACGCGTTTGGCCTTCGACGTGGGAAGAGGTTTGGCCTGCGCAGTCTGCATCGACTGAGCCAAGATCGAGGATAGGGCGGCAACTCCTAGTCCCATTCCACCATTTTGCAGAAAAGTGCGGCGAGAACTAAGGTTGTTGAGTGCTTGATAGGATTCCATCATGTCATTCACGGGTCTTGGTGATGTCTAGGTTGTAGAGAGTGTTGACCAGTACCGTCCAAGCAGCGATCTGTGTTTTTTCTTTATTGGAAGATGAGGTTAAGTCATTGCAAAGCGCATCCGCTAGAGCAGGTTGAGACTGGTAGCGCTCATGGAGGTTGTCGACAAGGGTCGATAGAACCTCCTGCTCACTTGGGTCAGGCAGCTTGGTTGTGACAGTCTCATACAAGAAGGAAATTCGCTCCAAGTCATCAGCTGTTTCTAAATTTAGGGCTAACTGGGCAAGGTTTCTGGCTGCTTTGAGGTACTCGCCTTCATTCAGGAGAAGAAGTGCTTGTGTTGGGGTATTTGTACGTTCGCGACGGGACACGCATGAATCTCGAATTGGTGCATTAAGAATAGTCATCTGGGGGGGAGGCATACCCCTTTTCCAGTAGGTGTAGAGACTGCGACGGTATATCGCATCACCAGTATCTGCCTTAAAACGCTCCCCTATCATGGTAACTGATTTCCAGAGACCATCTGGCTGAGGTGGCTTGACACTTTGTCCGAACATAGTGTCAACAAGTAAGCCACTGCTGGCAAGAATCTGGTCGCGTATCATTTCGGCATCCATTCGAAATCTTGATCCACGCGCCAGATTTCGGTTTTCAGGGTCCTTGGCAAAGACTTGAGATCTGGAGGTTGATACTTGTCTGTAGGTTTTGGACATGACGATCTTTTTGACCAGAGCTTTAACGTCCCAACCAGACTCCATAAACTCAGCAGAGAGGTAATCTAGCAATTCAGGATGGCTTGGAACCTCCCCTTGAGCACCAATGTCTTCAGAAGTTTTGAAAAGGCCCACTCCAAAAAGTTGTTGCCAAAATCGGTTCACCGCCACCCGCGCAGTCAATGGATTATCAGCTTGAACGAACCATTCAGCAAGGTCCATTCGGGTCGCTACAGATCCACTCTTTTTTAACGAAGGCAGGAATTCAGGCGTATTTCTGCTAACTAGTTCTCCGAGCGCATCATACTCACCTCGAATGCGGATGTGCGTTGGGCGCACTTCATTTCGCTCTTTCATAACCATAGCCTGAGGGATTTCCTTCTGGAGGAGTTCCCTTTCTTTTTTGAGAGCATTGTGCTGGGTCTCCAAAGACTTGAGTTCTTTTGACAACTCTCTCTTACGGTCGGGTTGCTTTACATCTGCTAGGCTCTTTTTCAGCTTCGAAATCAAAGCTGATTTGTCGGTAACCTTTTTATCCAAGGTTTGGATGTTTGCAATTTGCTCTGGAGAACCGACAGCAATAAAGGGAGGTTGAAGTCCATTCCTCGGACGACCTGCAGTTTCAGGGGCAGCGTCGATATTGTTGAAGAAAGCAAAAAGAGAATAAAAATCCTTTTGGGTAATTGGATCGTACTTGTGGTCGTGACACTGAGCGCATTGCACGGTCATCCCCATGAAAGCAGTGCCGACAGCATTCACACGGTCTAGAACGTTCTTGAAAAAGCTCTCCTCAGGCAGGGCAGTTCCTCGATCAATAATTAGATGTAGGCGATTGAACCCCGAAGCGACCAGTTGATCATTGTTGGCTTCAGGAAAGAGATCTCCTGCCAATTGATAGCGAAGAAATTCATCATAACCCAGGTTCTCATTGTAAGCTCTTATGACCCAGTCTCGGTAGGATATGAAATTTCGGTAAAAATCCTTGTGCATGCCATTCGTATCAGCAAACCGAACAAGATCCAACCAGTAGCGCGCAAGATGTTCACCATACTGCTCCTTGGCCAATAAACGATCTACAAGATCCTCATATGCTGTTGACCGATTATCCTGAAGAAATGTCTGGATTTCCTCGAGAGTAGGAGGCAGTCCGGTTAAGTCGAACGTGACACGACGAATTAGGGTTCTTTTATCTGCAGACGGGGAGGGTTGCAGTCCAAGAAGATCCAGCTTTTCCGATACAAATCGATCGATAGGATCCGAGCTCCAACCTGTATCTCCAACCTTTGGTGGGTCAGGTTGAACCACTGGCTTAAATGCCCAGAAATCCTCATAGGGGGCGCCTGCCTCTATCCAACGTTTGAGAAGAGACAGCTCTTCTTTTGTAAATGGTTTCTTGTGCGATTCAGCAGGCGGCATTAAATCATCCGCATCACCTGTTGTAATGCGATACCATAACTCGCTGTCTTTTAGGGATCCGGGCTTGATTGCAATGACGCCGTCATACGTACGGTAGGCACCATCATCTCCATCTGCACGGTCAAGGCGAAGCTTAGCTTTACGATCATGGGAATCCGGGCCATGACAAGCGAAGCAACGATCCGAAAGAAGAGGCCGAATGTCTCGGTTAAAATCTATACCCAGTCTGGCTTCTAGGAAGGAATGAGTAAGAATAAAAAGTGTTAGGAAGGATCTCAGATTCATGAAAACAAAGAAGCGATTGGTGTTCCACCATCGGTTATTGGGACTGGGCGGTCTCCCGCATGCAATTCCTTTGCAGGATTAATTCCAAGTGCGCTGTGAATAGTCGCGTGGTAGTCCGGAAGAGACAAAGCGTTTTCAATAGACTTCTCTGCCAACTCATTCGAGACCCCATAAGCACCCAGGTGATTCAATCCTCCCCCTGCGAGAAGAAGACTGAAACATTTGGAGTGATGACCACGACCACCACCCCCATCAAACTTCGCTGGACGCCCGAACTCAGTGCCTAAGGCTATCAATGTCTTGTCGAGTAGTCTGTGTTGGCGAAGGTCGTCAATTAGTGTAGCGAGCGCATGGTCAAGTTCTCGTATCAACAAGTGCTGTTTGAGTTGCCCGTCGTTGTGAGTGTCCCAACCAGTACCGTTGAGAAAGTTCAAATTGTGAGATACCTCGACGAAGCGAACACCACGCTGCACGAGTCGACGTGCCAGCAGACAACGTTGGCCAAACTCCCCGCCGTAGGAATTCCGGAGTTGAGCAGATTCTCCTTCTAATTCAAATGTACTCATGAACTTTGGCCCTGCCAACTCGAGGCTTTGCTCGAGCGTGGAGTCATAGTCCTGAATCAAGCGATCTTTAGAATTTGAGCTTACGTAGCCTCTTCTCAGCACACTGAGAAGGTCTTCACGACGTTTCCAGCGTGGTGCGGTGACGTTGCTTGGACGAGCCAAACCCGCGGGACCAGAATCGACATCGAGTAGATAAAGAAAGCCAGCCTCAGCGCCAAGGAAGCCTGGGTTCCTAGAAATGCTTGGGTAGCCAATAACAACGTATCTAGGAACACCCTTTTCAAGGGTGCCTTTCTCATGGGCCACAATCGAGCCGACAGAGGGATACTGAATCGTACCGCTGACAGGACGTCCTGTATGAACCTGATAGGCGGCAGCAGCATGCTCGTCTATGACGTTGTGAAAAACGGTTCGGCACAGAGTGATATTCTCCATCTCAGCAGCAACACGAGGGAGGTGCTCACAGACCTGAACTCCGGGCACTGCGGTATCGATCGCATCGTAGTAGGAGCCAGCTTTCTTTCCTTTTGGATCGCCTTTACGCTTTGGATCGAAGGTATCCATCTGGGCTGCTCCACCACCGAGCCACAGGAAAATACAATGTTCAGCCTCACCTTTAGGCACTGGTTTGGAGGCAGCAGCTAAGGCGCTACCTGAAAGTGCTGAAAGTGCAGCACTCTTGAGAATTTGCCGACGATTTAATTCTGGAAGCATCATGGAACAAAAAGAAGTTCAGGAGTGTTGATCAATGCCCAGAGAACATCTTCTGTGCGCTCTCTCCAGTTCGATTCTAAAGCGTTGGATGCTGGCTCGCCTTCACGAGCCCGCTGTTCTAATTCGACCATAATAGAGTTTGCCTCAGGGCTAAGGTGGTTTGACCAAGAAACAGCAGGAATTTTTTTCGGCCAAGGAATGGGGACGCGTTGCTGTTTGGGAATAATACGTGATTCAAATCCTTCTTGGATTAATGGTAAGAACTGAGCCTGCTCGGCTTGCGTAGGCCGACGAGTTAGGAATCTCAAGAAAATCGTTTCCAAGAGCACCTCTGGAGACTTTGCCTCAATGCAGGCTCTGGTGATGGCATGTTCTTCTGAAAGTCGAGTCAACCAAGTGGCAAATACACCGTTGGAGAGGATGCCTGGTTGCAATGGATGAGATGTTGCTTCTCGATCGCTCAACGGTTCTTGCCGAGAAGGCCGCCAACCAAATTGCATGAGGGTGTCTATAATTGCTTGAAGTCGTGGGAAAGCAAGGCTTGGGCGATCGCGCTCATTTGAAAGAGAGGCGTACTGCCACGCCTTTCTTGGATAACCGAGATTGAGAAAGGCCTTAGGCCCGTTACCACCATCTCGATCCATATTCAACTCACCAACTTCCATAGGCAGTCCAGCAGCATGGTAAAGTCCGTCGACAATTTGCTCTGCACTGAGACGCCTTCTTTGCTGAGCAGCAAAATAGGGAGTTGCCGAGGGACTGCTAGAGGAAGAATCATCAATAACCTCACGCTGGTAAGCATGTGAATTCAGCAAGAGTCTGGCTATGTATTTGAGATCGTAGTTGTGCTTAACGAGCTCCCGACCGAGGAAATCGAGAAGTTCTGGGTGGGAGGGATTAAGGTTGTGCCAATCGTCAGCAGACTCGACTAATCCAGTTCCAAAGTAGCGCTTCCAAAGCCGGTTAACAATGACCTTTGGAAAACGATCGTTTTCAGGCGAAGTCACAAAGTCAGCTAGACGAGAACGGCTGTTTTTGGGTGCCGGATTTAGGGTAGAGATAGAATGGGGACTCACCAACTCAGGAAACTGCCAAGATGGAGACACCGAGGAGCCGGGTCTGAGTGTCACTTCAACCAGAGGTTTACGAGCTCCTGCTGTAGGCAAAACAACACTACTACTGGAAGGCACCTTGATGGTTTCATTCTTCAACATGGCAGCCATGCCAAAAAGATCGGACTGCTTGAAGGGATGATATGGAGCATCATGGCAACGTGCGCACTGTAAATTGTTGCCAAGGAAAGCTGTACTGATCACATGAGCCTTGGCGGCCATAGGAACATCATTCTGAGTAGCTAGCTCGAAACCAGCAGGGCCACCACCAAGAGAGCTTCCTTGCATTGTGATAAGTTCGGTTGCAAATCGGTCCATGGACTTATTGTCGAGGAAGGACTCATGAATCCAGTTCCGAAAAGGCCCCGTGTTGTTAAGTCTGGGCTTAAGAACGTTAGGGTTCTCGGCCAATACATCCTGCCAATAACCCACCCAGTTATCTGCCCACCTTGGATCCTTCAGGAGACGATCTATAACTTTCGAACGTTTGTTAAAAGAGGTGTCCTTTTCGAACTCAAGAATCTCTTCCAAGGAAGGAAAGACCCCAACCGTGTCTAAGGTAACGCGGCGAAGAAAAGTACGATCATCGATCAATGGTGCAGGTAACAATCCGGAAGACTCCAATTCTCCATGGGTAACTGGATGCTCGTCCTTCACTATTAGCGGGCTTGGTGAATCATCTGGCCATGGAGCACCCTGCTCAATCCACTCACGTAGGATCTTGAGTTCACCCGCATTCACAGGATCTCCTTTGGGAGGCATACGCTCATCATCATCTCGGCTTGAAGCCAGAGCAAAAAGGTGACTTTTACCCACGTCGTGCGGCACTAGTGCGGGTTGGCCGGACTCTCCGCCTTTTAGCATCCCCTCTCGTGAATCCAAACGCAATTTACCTTTGGCCTTCTCTCCGTGGTGACACTTTAGGCATTTGGCTTCTAAAACAGGAAAAACCTTCTGGCGAAACTGATTGGCACCTCTATCGTTGGCAACTTGACGAAGTTTTTTTGCTCTCTGGACCAAACCGTAGCCAATGAATCGGTCCACCTCGTTATGAGCAGTTAGAAATTTCGGAATTTCTGGAACATTTGGTGAAGGAGCGTTTGAAATATACTCTCGAGCAATGGCGTGGCGTTGTGACCACCTCGTGTCTTCATCTTTAGCTGCTTTACGGCGTAAATGAGTATCAACTGCCAACAATGCAGTCTCTTCAATACGACGCCAACGCATCCAATCACGATCGGTCAGAGGCATACGATGTTTAGGACCAACGACTTGAAATATACCACCTTCGTGCGAGACAGCAATGCAGGTCTCTCCGAGATCGGGACGAAGGACTGCTCCAGTCCTCATACCGACTAATATCTCTAGCCTTACCTGAATAGGCTTCCCAGAGCTTTTGTAATGAAATCTTTTTTCGGAGTCTCCTGGGCCAGGTATCCGCAGGTAATCTGGCCAGTCTTGAGGGATGACGGGAACCTTGCCATGGGCGCCCCTTTTTTTGCTTGGCAAGGGAACATCTACAATACGCTGTCCATCTATCCAAATCCTTGCGGGCCAACGAGAACGCACCAACCACTCCTGATCACCTGATGCTAAATCCAAAGTAGTGACCGCTCGTAGTAGAAATTGCTTTGGCGGATCCAAACGAATCCCACCTACTCCGTAATTGTGTGGCGCTCGAAAGAAACTCAGGAAGTCAGTTTTGTAGACCGTTTTAGGAACCTGATCTGCTCTGGGCCAACCTCGGGAACTCTTACCTTCAACCAATTCAACCCGCACATGATCCACTGGCCAGTCGTCTGTAGTGTAGATAGGTTTAGGCTGAGGAATTCTCTTATATCGACCAGCAATTACCTTGGCAGGTAGTGCTTCACGGTGAATAGCGACCTCGTCGAGCAAACCTTTGAATGTGTTATTGCGACTACCACCAAGAGCAGAAGCAATCCAGAGTTCGTCGTTGTCTACAACGGGCGGATTTGTGGTGGGACCACCCATATCCCATTTCCCCTTAACAGGTTTGCCATTTAGATAGCCTCGGATACTCTCTGGTTTACCGAATGTATAAGTCACTGCCATGTGTGCCCAACCATCATCAGGAATGACGCCTAAGTCGGCGGTCCAGCGATGCCAGTTGGCGGTATGACCTTCGCTTTCCCGCGAACGAAAAAGAAAACTAGCGCACCCCTGACCATTCTGTCCACGAAGGCGCAAAGCATAGTTTTGATTGTCCTGAGCAAATCCCTTATTGTTGGTTCGCCCCTTACCTATGAGATATACATTGTCTCCATCCCCTATTTCAAACGGCCAAACCCAAGTTTCGAGGGTAATGGAGTCGCCATTACCGAAATCAAGTGGACTACCCTCCCCTGCATCTGAAATCACCAAACGATCAGAGCCAGTAAACTCCATGGCTTTGTTGTCCTCCGAAAAGTCTGGATACTCAGGCGGAATAGGACCTGTAACGACTCTTGCCTTTCCCTTTGACTGATAACTTGAGCTCTGCCTATCGAAGTCAAGATGCAGCACCGGGACCGCACCAGACAAGGATGCACACATGATCAAGAAAGCAGTGTAGCATGAATGCTTCATCTTGAATCTATAGTCGACGCAGAAGGAATACATACAAGAATATTAATCCTAACTAGTTGCTTATTAGCGGTTGCTGTCATGAAGTGAAGTTTTGGACTTTATTTCCATAGAAAGTGCTTAAAGTGAATGACCCCATAAACCACTTCGCCGCTAATTTCCGTGAAGGATACTAAGACTCAAAGACACACATTCATATTAATACTTTTTAACTATGCTTGACCAATGACGAACTTGGAGCATTTGTTTGGAGATTAGGATATTCTGGATAATGCTCAAAAGCGCGACTCAGTTCATCATTTTGACCACTGCCTTG
>CAJWWL010000152.1 GCA_913048125.1 uncultured Opitutia bacterium
CAAGCAGATGGCTCAGTCTTCCACCACGAGACTCAACTACTACCAGCAGGGCATCCAGAGGAAGACCAGAACTTTCGTCACGTTGAACGCCTAGTAAAGTTTCTACTCTGGTCAACTGGGTGCTGGCGCGTACACATGAAAGCGCCCATTGGTTATGCCGCTAGGTTGGACGACAGTTTTAAAACAACGGCAAGCGGACAATTTGATTCCAACCTCATCGGCCAAAAGGTCTATGGACGACCCATTGAGGTACTGCCTACACCACAACTTCCAACAGAACACTTTGCAGGACAGCCTATGGGCCGGCATCTTGAAGGCTGCCGTATCGGCTTTGACCTTGGAGGCAGCGATCGAAAGGTAGCCGCCGTTATCGACGGGGAAGTTGTTTTCAGCGAGGAGACCGTGTGGGACCCTTACCACGAAAATGACCCACAGTATCATCTCAGTGGAATCCTAGACTCCCTGAGACGTGCGGCTGAACATCTCCCTCAAATCGATGCCATAGGAGGCAGTGCAGCAGGAGTGTATGTTAATAACGAGGTGAAAGTGGCCTCGCTCTTCCGAGGCATATCAGAAGAAGACTTTGAAAAAAACGTTAGGTATATCTTCTCCGAGGTGGGACGAGAAATGGGCAACGTACCGATCGTAGTCGTCAATGATGGAGAAGTCACCGCACTTGCAGGCTCCATGAGTTTGGGCAGTTACTCAGTTCTGGGTATTGCCATGGGAACCAGTCTCGCCAGTGGGTACGTAAACCCCAATGGTAATATAACGACCAGACTGAATGAACTGGCATTTGCGCCCGTGGATTACCGACCGGATGCGCCTGCAGACGAATGGAGCGGGGACATCGGTTGTGGGGTACAATACTTCTCACAACAAGCCGTGGGTCGCCTACTCCACCCAGCAGGAATCAAACTCCCAGATGAACTGGATCTCCCTGAAAAGCTCCTTGAGGTACAGTCTCTAATGGCGAAAGAAGACCCCCGTGCCCGATCGATATATGAGACGATTGGAACATACCTCGGCTACAGTCTGGCTCACTATTCGGATTTTTATGCCGTGGAAAATGTACTGCTGCTTGGACGTGTCACAAGTGGCAATGGAGGCACCGTTATTCTTGAAAAAGCAACTGAAGTGCTAATGTCTGAGTTTCCAGAGCTTGAGGAAAAACTCAATTTTCATATCCCGGACGAAAAGGAGAAGCGACACGGACAAGCCATTGCCGCGGCAAGCCTTCCATCACTCAGAAGTCAAGCTTGAGGAATTTGAAGGAGAAAGGATATATCCAGGTTTCTCCATTCTGAACCTTCACTGCACCAAGAATTGGAAAAACAAAACTAACTACCAATAAGCCTAGAAGTAGGGGAATCCCCACAAGGACAAAGCAGAGAATCACAAAAACAATGGCCAGGATAAACTCTGTGATAATCCAATTCATTACAATCCTTCCATGCAGGTCAATTAGGGCAGACCTATCCTTCTTCATCAGCCAAAGAATTAGTGGAGCAATCAGACCCGCAATAGGAATAATATAATTACAAAATTGGGAGAGGTGGATAAACATACACCAATTCCTGTCCTCCGGAGAAGATCTATTATTTTCTCTATTTGAGCCTCGGCTAATCTCTCCTGACACAACCTCCTTAGGTTTTGTATCGGATCGAGAAAGCTCGTAATTGGTGCTTCCAGATAAGTTCGACTGTCTGCGTTTCGGCTTCACACAAATCATGACAGCCAAGGCGATTACAATAGCTAGTACAGCGATGAGTACAAAAAAAAGAATTAGCTCCATAGGACCGATGCGCTGCAAAAGGTCAGTTTGCCCTATGACAGTAAAATTCATGACATTGTTAATATCAAGCATACGAGAAATCACATTCAAATCTCGATTTGATGCAACCAATCATTCAGTCCAGTGGTTTCTTCTCATAATCGGACGCACTCACCCAACCTGTGCGAGGCGTTTGCCTTCCTGAAGTATACCGCTCATAAAAATTATTCCAGTCGCCGACAAAGGGGTAGCCATCAAAAATCTCTCCGTTCCCAAATTGTCGAGGGTCACCCTGTGCCTTGAGCTCGGTTTCCATTAGTTTTGAAAGCTCAAGCTTAAGCTGAGCTTGAGCCTTTTCCGTCGCCAAGTTATTGATACAGTAGGGATCATTCACCAGATAATAAAGCTCCTCCTTAGGTCGTTTTCCAAAATTCATCTGCCAGAATTTAGCATTACCCTCTCGGCGCTGATTTAGAAGGAGGCTCTTCGTTGGACTACCATCTGAGTTCAAGTAACCAGTCTCAGGATTTCCAACAGGCCAACGATCCGGCTCATAGTTACGGAGATAAAGCATATTTGCCTTCACAATGCCTCGAATAGGATAGCCCCCATTCTTTGGTCGCCCCACATCATGACGCTCCTTGCCGATGAGGACATGATCCCGATCAGCAATCACCTGCCCTGAATTCGGCGAATTGAATATATCTGTAAGACTTCGGCCTGTGATGGGTTGCATGATGGCAGAAGGGTCCTTGACTCCAGCTACTTCAAGGAAAGTAGGGGCAATGTCTGCAAAGCTAACATAATCATCAACGATCCTTTTACGACCTCGTATGCCCTTGGGCCACATGGCTGCCAATGGAATGTGGTTGGAGTAATCGTAAGCCTGGCCCTTACAACGGGGAAACGGCATACCATGATCCGACGTAGCGATCACAAGTGTATTCTCTAGATGACCACTTTTCTCTAACAGATGGAGAATGCGCCCTAAATGAAGATCGTAGTGCTCAACCTCCATCGAGTAATCGAGCATATCATGTCGAACTTCCTCGTTATCAGGCCAGAAAGGAGGAACGGTATCAATATCGGTCAATTTCTTTCCGCTTTTCACTCCATTGCCGTATTCATAACCACGATGGGGCTCAGAGGTGCCATACCAGAAGCACCATGGTTTGCCCTCCGGGACAGCTTCTAGGAAGTCACCAAAATTTGCAGAGTAGTCATTACTCGAAATACTCCGGGCTGGTGGCTTGGCCTTGCGCTTACTGAATAATCTTCCAGTTATGAGTCTTCGTTTACCGTTGATATCATTGGCGATCCCGGGCCCCCACCCTTTACCGGTGTAGCCCGTGAAATAGCCGTTATCCTCTAGTGTTTCCACAAACCCTCCAAACTTGGAGGGGAAGACGTTCATGTGGTTGGCAGCCTGCTCGAGTTGCCAAGAATAGCGTCCGGTAAGAATGATGGCTCGGGAGGGAGCACATTTGGCATTGGGCGTGTAAGCACGATTAAAAAGGATTCCATCGCGCGCCACACGGTCAAAAGCCGGCGTAGAAACCCACTGGCAACCATAAGCCCCAGCGTGACCGAAAGACCAGTCATCAGCAATTGCGAAAAGAATGTTTGGGCGCTTTGTTGCAGAAAACATCCCTAAATAGGCCTTGGCATACCGGTGGCCAAGTGTGCGAAAACTCGCGGCGCTAAAATGAACATTATCCCCTTTATGCGCAAGACCTTCAGCAGAAACAAAGGCAGTATTGTGTACTTTTTTAGGCAGGTCGCGGTGAGCCTTATCGACCTGTTTCTTGGCATCGCTCCAAGGTCGCTCAGCAAAGATGCCCATCTGGCCAGCAATGAAAGGTACATCCGGCGCACCCAACTCTTTACGGAAGCGTGCAATCAGATCGTGAAGCTTGTCCTCGTAAACGGGAGCGTCCTTTACATTGGAGTCTGATTCCCCCTGATGCCAAAGGATCCCCTTGAGCGTACCATGCTGCATCGCTGCTTTAGCTCGAGCAATAGCATCATCCCAAGGATGACTTTTGGTCTGGGAATGGTAACCACCAGGTACCCACGTGCGAATGGGAGAACCTCCAACGGCACAAGGGATAAGCCCAATTTGGACTTCGGGAAAGGTCTCTGCGATCTGAATCCCAAATGTTCGCCCCAATCCAGTACCAGCAATCGACTTATCGAAATGCATCGGTTCGACAGCCGGAGCCCAAGACTGGTTCTTCGTGAACATGACAACGCGCTTGATTGGCTTCCGGTCAGCATCACTCACTTTCCCCCGACCAGCCATATTGGACTGTCCCACAAGAAGATATAGATGGAAGTCTTCTTTGGAAATATCAGCAGAGAAGCCTGAGATGGACCCTAGAAACAAAGGTAGAAGTACAATCGTTGAGATTCGCATATAAAAACTCTTCATGGAACTTGAACAAATGCTGCCTCGACATTTCCGCAATGTATTTGTGAGTGTAGCAAGATGCGATTTATCCTCCAAATAGCCATATTACTAATCCCAACCTTGGTAACGGCAAAACTGTCTTGGTATAAAGGTAACACCCATGCTCACACCACTCTTTGTGGACACGCCGACTCCTCCCCTTCGGTGGTGGCTCAATGGTACCACGACCATGGATACAACTTCACCATTCTAAGTGAACACAATCGCTTTATTGATCCAACCACAGTTAAGCTAAGTGGAGAAGTCCGTGAAGACTTCATATTAGTACCTGGAGAAGAGGTCACCGGACGCAAACACATCCACACTACAGCAATGAATGTCGGCAAGCTGGTACCATGGCATTTTGATCATCCGGAGCGTTCGGGCATTATCCAGCAACATGTAAATGCAACCAGAGCGGCAGGAGGCACCACGATTCTCAACCACCCAAATTTCCATTGGGCCGTCAAGGCGGAAGACCTCATACCTGTAAAGCACCTACATATGTTTGAGTTGTACAACGGCCATCCCGCTGTCCGCAACTTCGGAGACGCTCACCATCCATCCACTGAGCAACAGTGGGACGCGATGCTAACCTCAGGGATGCGAGTTTATGGAGTCGCGTCAGATGATGCACACCAGTTTGCCACCTGGGGTAAGACGCGCTCCAA
Source organism: uncultured Opitutia bacterium (assembly GCA_913048125.1). GTDB lineage: Bacteria > Verrucomicrobiota > Verrucomicrobiia > Opitutales > JABJCN01 > JABJCN01. The sequence goes on from CAJWWL010000152.1 coordinate 4,895, forward strand.
CCCGGGGCGAGGCTGGGTCATGGTTCGAGCGGAAAGCCTTTGTGCAGATACGATCACGGAGGCCATGCTCTCAGGTGAATTCTACTCCTCTAGCGGCGTGCAATTGAAAACTCTAGACCTTAATGGAGGCACGCTTAAACTAGAAGTTGATACATCTGCTACAGAAAAGGAACTGGAATCACCAATCCTTTTAGGTTCTAGGGTGAAAGCAGGTCAACCAGGCTACGAGATCGAATTCATTGGCCCTGAAGGCAAAGTGCTTCATGCTGAGAAAGGCACACACGCCGAGTTCAAGGTGCCCGAAAATGTAGCATATGCCAGAGCTAAGGTTACCCTACGCAAACATCGCAAAGACGGTACTGTGGCCGCATACTTTGCGTGGACCCAACCAGTGTTTACTGACGGTCGTTAGGGCTTTTTCGATCGTTACCCGACTTTTCTCCAAGGTCCTGAAACATGGACTTGATATCTTTTGCTGCACCACGTGCCACCATCACAGCAAGAAGGGCGAATACGGTTGCTCCCAAAACAAGGAGACAAGTCCATAGTAGAAGCCAACTATTCATGAAGGTATCCCTTTCGGCTTATCGGGAAACAAAAGAGAGCCAGAGAACATAAGTAGCAAAGCTGCTGCAACCGCACCGAGACCCACATGTGCAGCAGGAAGCTCAATCCCAACTAATTTCTGCACGGGCGCCAATCCAAACACTGCCAAACCACCCGCAGTTAGTGCAAGATAAGCGCCGACTCGACTTCCCTTTTTCCAGTAAATACCAAGTACCAGCAAAGCCAATGCTCCGGTCGAGTAGATAGCGCCAGAGACCATCATGTAGTCCAGAAGGTCCTGACCCAAAGGATACCAAAGACCCCACACAAGAAGGAACATCCCAATCAGTATGATGAGAATCCGTGCAAGAAGTAGACGACTTCGAGTGGAGATATGACCGTTACGAATTGGCGCTACCACATCTTCCACAATGACAGATGCCCAGCAAAGTAGATAGCTATCGTGCGTTGACATAAATGCCGCCAGCATCCCAGCCCCAACCAAGCCAATTATCCCAGCAGGTAGAATCTGCCCGAGAAAATGTGGAAACGCAGACATTGTAACCTCGGCATCGGAAGCAATTTGGCCATCAGCGGTGAAGAAAGAACTATGAGCAATTGGATGCGTCCAGAAGTAGGCCAAGGCACAAATCCCAAGAAACTGCGGCAGCATGAAACGAATAAGAAAGCCCACAGAAGACCATTTGTAGAGACTTCGAACCATCTCTTCGTTACGAACGGAACTAGCTCGCATCACCGCAGTCTGCCAAATCGTTGAGCTAATCAAACCTGCCGTAAGAAGCATCCATGCCATGTAGGCAAAGCCAAATCCCTCTTCATGAGTCGGGTCAAAACCCGCAGCACCATGAACATCCCGAACTGCTACGACGATACTGTCCCAACCCAAGTGACCTACAGCGAGTACACAGGTTAGTAGTAACCCAAATGACAGGACCACAAACTGTATATAGTCTGTGATCACAACACTGACCATTCCCCCTAAAGTGGTGTAGGCCAATACCAGCACGATGAGCACGCTCATGACCACCTTGATGTAAACAGGATCATTAAGGCCAGTGAGAGCGGTAACAAAGACCGCACCGGCTTTTAGAAACATCCCCATATTGAGGATACCCGCCAGAGCTAAAAGAATCCCACCATAGACCCGGACCCCTTTTCCATAGCGAATACCGTAGTACTCAGGAATGGTCATCACACCAAGTCTTCGGAGAGGTAGAACAATAAAGCCAGTGAAGCCTACCAGCAATGGAACCAACCCGGCTGCCACAGCAATATGAAACGCAGAAAATCCTCCGGTAAACCCTTTCTGGGCGGCAAACATCACCGTGACTAAACCCAGTTCAGAACCAATCATTGTGGCCACAGCCAGCCACGTTCCCAATGATCGACCGGCCACCACATAGTCCGACATGTCCTGAATGAACCTGTTTACATACAAGCCCACCACCAATGTTCCCAGCAAGTAACCAACGACAATAGCCCAGTCCAGTCCGCTGAAGTTTGATTCCAAGCCCGTTGGCATGATTTCAACTCAGAGCGAAGCAGGAAATGGAGTCAAACCAAAGTCCGTTCAAAGAGTAAAAATTTGGCGCAAAACAATTTCATCACAAGTTGCACGCATGTTCTCTGAATCAGGGCTTGTAATTAAAAAAGCTGAAGCCAAAGGACCCAATTTCACTAGGATGAAAGAGTAGGTTCCTTCAAAGTTCTTCGGAGAAATGGATAGACTACAAAAAGGCTAATTGTAGCTAACGTAAGATTGAAAACTGAGACTGCTACAAATCCGTCACGCAATGGATCTTGGTGAATAAGACTACCCTCAGCACCATCAGCAAACCTACCCAGCACCCAAACCAGCACAGGCGCGACAAGGAACTTTAGCATACTAACCAAGCTAGTGACGCGCCCCATCATTCTCTCCTCGCAGTTCTTTTGGAGTGTAGTGGATGTAATGATACCAGCGACATGAGTTGCCAAGGCAAAGAATGTCATCCAGCACATTGCCGTCACAACTGTATCTGCAAAGGAGAGCATGCAGGTCGCCGTTGCTCCAAAGAGTATGGCTAACGTCGGTAACCATGGTCGCAAACCCACCCGAAGAAGACATGCTGGAAGAATCAATCCACATAGCATGGCACCCAAACCGTAGGACATGTCTAATAAGCCAAACCCTTCCGGTCCGGCTTTTAATGAATCCTTACAGAAACCTGCAAGAAGCACGTTGACTGAGTGTGCTGCAAAGGCTGGCACAAGACTGAACAGGGCCAACAGGAAAAGGGCCAAATTAGACTTAGCGTAAACGACACCTGCTTGGAATTCCCTTAGAAATCCAAGACGTGCTTGAAAGGCCTGTCTGATCTGGGATCGATCGGGGAACCATCGTTTGATGATGACCCAACCGATTAAACCCACCGCAAAGCTGAACGCATCGACAGAAAAAGATCCAATGGCACCAAGAACAGGATAGCAAAGACCTGCCAAACCCGCGCCAAGAAGATACCCCCCCTGCATCAGAGCGGTATTTAAACTGTTTGCATGGAGAAGTTGGGATCGATCCAGTTTCTCACGTAAGAATGCAGGTAAAGCCGTTCCATAGAGCGCCCCCCCCACCGACATTAGCGGCGCGTAAATGAAGAGATGACTGGGATGAAATTGCCCACTAGCCATGAGTCCAATCAGCCCGAGATCAAGAAACATCTGGTAACCTACAGCGATCGACAGAAGACGGCGACGATTGTAACGATCTACAAGGACTCCACAGATAGGATTCACAATGAGAAGTGGCAACATATAGCTGATCACCAGCCAAGCCATTGACTGTGCAGACTCCGTACGCTCATAAAGAATCCAGTGACTGGCAACAAAGTGAAAGCCACCTCCCATGGATATGACTCCCTGAAAAAACAGGAAGAAGCTTTGAAAAAAATATTGAGGCTCAGTTATTAAATTTAGGATATAAAAAAGTAAAATCTACTGAGTTTTTAGAACTTTCACAACATTCAAATGAGAAGATGTTTGCTTCGCAATTCAACTTAGGAAAAAATATCTACAACACTAGACAAATAGTTGACTTTATAATTACAAGATCTGATGATACGCCTTTAGTAATCCAAGCTAAATGGCAACAATCCAAAGGATCGGTTGATGAAAAATTCCCTTTT
>CAJWWL010000153.1 GCA_913048125.1 uncultured Opitutia bacterium
GCTTGTTCTCGCCATGGGCTTGGGAATTGGTTCCAAGACAGGGGCTATCGACGGTTTTGGAGTTCTTTCCTTAGCGTCGGTCGGACCTATTCTGACTGTCCTCACCGTAGGCTTAATCGTTAAGAAGAAGCCCAAGAAAACAGAGGATGAAGAAGCAACTCAAAACCAAGTAGAGGCAGCCTAAAATGAGTGATTTCAATTCAACAACTGACTACTCTTTAGTCTCCATCATCCTACCCAAATTAACTGGGGAAGCCGTCGTTCAAAGCCTCGGCAAGAATGGAGCCAAACACATCATACAATCCACCTCTCGCGGTTCTCTTTTAAACGAGGGCGGAGGATTCTTTAGCAAGATGTTTCCCCCGCCAGCGCCAGAACAAGAGCTTTTCCAGCTTCTTGTTCCCTCATCCAAGCTTGGCGATCTCATGACTAGTGCTGTCGAAGCTGGCCAATTGAATCGTGCAGGTAGCGGTGCAATCTTCGCAATGCCCTGCAACGGTGAAGTACAACACACGGGAGCCTTCCCTCTGCTAATTGCTGAGGGTGATGGCAGTAATGATGCAGATCCCTTCATCGCAGACATGGAAGCCATAATTGGTATCGTTGAGATCGGCGTAGGTGATGACATGGCGGAAGCGGCTCTAAAGGCTGGATCCTCAGGGCCCACCATAACATTCGGCGAGGGCGGTGGCGTCCGCGATAAGATTCGCCTTCTCCGACTCACAAAAGGACCAGAAAAGGAAATCGTAATAGCTGCTGTTGAAAAGAGTGAAGCAGACAAGGTATTCACTGAAATGGCTCGTTCAGGTAAGATCACTGAGCCTGGCCGTGGCTTCATGTACACGACACCAGTAAATCGAGGGCTGATCAACATCTCTACTACCTTCAGCAGTGGAGCTGGAGCTAGCCTAGATCAAATTATCGGTGCAATAGATGAAATAAAAGGCGGCAAAGACTGGAGGTCTGTCGCTACTGCTGAGGACGGAACAAAGGCTGGTGGTCAGCCCAAATTGTTGACCGACCTGACCGAATTGGTAGGTCTCTTCTGCCTTGTTCATCGTGATAATTATCCAGCAATTTATGACGCGATCCTGAACGCTGGTGCTGGAGGTGTAAGTGTTGTTTTCGGAACACTACGTGATCCAAATGCTCCAGCTGAACAAGCGAATGAAGAATGGGCATCCGTCCAGACCTCGATTGCACCTGCTGCCTTAGATAAGGTGCGAGACGCAATTAAGGATACGATCAAAAGAGAAGGCATAGACAGCGCCTGCCTCTTCACTCATTCAATTGATAAAGCTGCCACCTACATCCCTTGATGTAGGGAATTAATTGGAAAATAACCAATTTCATAAAGCCCTGTTTACTAATTAGTGAGCAGGGCTTTATGGTTTAAATTTAGATTTCTTCGACGATCTCGTCAGCAAGTCCGTACTCCAGAGCCTCTTTAGCATTTAGATAGAAATCACGATCAGTATCGTTCTCTACCTGCTCAAGTGGCTTACCTGATGCATCGGCAAGTATCTGGTTAAGTTCGTGGCGCAGTTTCTCCATCTCCTCGGCTTGAATGTTGATATCAACTGCTGGCGCCACCATGCGTCCGGAGATTAAAGGTTGATGGATCATTACCCGTGAGTGGGGGTAAAGGTACCTACGGCCTTTGGCAGCGCCGCTGAGAAGAATCGAACCCATGCTTGCAGCCATCCCTGTAACAACGACTGCCACTGGAGAGGTAATCATCTTCATTGTATCAAAGATGGCCATACCAGCAGTAATAGAACCACCAGGGGTGTTGATGTAAAAAGTGATATCTTTACCAGGATCCGTCCACTCCAAGTAGAGTAGCTTCTCTGTGATATCTTTAGCGGATTTGTCGCTTACTTCTCCCCAAAGGAAAATTTTGCGCTCCTCCAAAAACTTCTTCTGGATGACTGTTGAAATATCTTCGGGCTTGGTCTCTTCCTTCTTCGGCATGGGTATAAATTGAAATAAGTTTGTAGTTAGTATCAGGCAGTTTCGATCAAATCAATCCTACGTTCATGGCGTCCACCCTCGAATTCAGCCTCTAACCATGCACAAACGATAGACCAAGCCATATCCTTCGTAATCTGGCGCTGACCCAAGGAAAGTGCATTGGCGTTATTGTGCTCTTTGGCAAGACGCCCAGTTTTCTCATCCCAACATAATGCGCAGCGTATGCCACTCACCTTGTTAGCAGCCATGGCTTCGCCGTTACCGCTTCCCCCAAGCACGATAGCAAGATCACAATCCCCAACAGAAACTGCACGTGCAGCAGCTTTTACTGGTACGGGATAGTCTACTGACTCTTCAGAATGAGTACCGAAATCTTTCACCTCGTGACCACACGCCTCGAGTTGCTCTTTTAAGAACTCTTTGTAGGTAAAACCAGCATGGTCTGTACCAAGGGCTATTTTGGGCAGCTTTTCGCTCATAGGGCGCAAGGAGAAAACAAATGATTACGGGAGGATCAAGACCAGAAACTAGGAACTTAATAAAGATTCAAATAAGTCCAAGTTGCATCTTACCTTCTTCAGAAATCAAGTCTTGGGTCCAAGGAGGGTCCCAGACAATCTCGACATGTGCATCGCCTACTCCAGCTACTCCCAGTAGCCGACCTTTAGCATCTTCAGCGATAGTTGGCCCCATACCGCAACCTGGGGCAGTTAGAGTCATGTCAACGTGCACTAAGTAGTGGTTGTCAGAGATCTCGTTAACATCAAGGTTGTAGACTAAACCAAGGTCAACGATGTTGACAGGTATTTCAGGGTCAAAGACGTTACGAAGTTGTTCCCAAAGTGCCTCATTGTCAGGGGGGCCGTCATGTTCTTGTTTCTCGGCAACAGCGTCCAAATCTTCAACGGTCTCACCCAAAGCTTCAGCGTAGTCACGGCTGATACGGAACATACCATTTCCAGTCATCACGGTAAAGTTGCCACCAAGCTTGTGAGTGATGGTGACCTTTGTCCCTGCAGGTAGTGTGCAATTATCTCCCTGTGGGATCAGGGTAGCCTCCACATCTGCGGTAAGTGCAGTTTCTTTATGTTCCATAGTTTTTAGGTTTTGAAACGCTCTTCGATCCAGCCACGAACTTTATTTTCCAAATCAGGAAGATGGATTTTTGAGATGATTTCCTCGAAAAAACCAAATACCAGAAGCTGTCGTGCTAATTGTTCGGTGATGCCTCGACTTCGCATGTAGAAAAGTTGTTCGTCATCAATCTGCCCAGAGGTGGCTCCATGGCTACATTTGACATCATTGGCAAGAATCTCGAGTCCGGGTAATGAGTTGGCTTCAGCTGACGGATCCAGCAATAGGTTACGGTTGGTCTGGTAAGCATCAGTGTACTGAGCCTCAGGAGAAACTCGAATCATGCCCGAAAAGATAGTGCGACCGCCAGCCATGAGGGCATTTTTGAACAGCAAATCAGACCTTGAGTTCGGCGCCTGATGAGTTTGAAGAGTTCGCTGATCAAATTCCTGATCTTCACCAGAAACAGAAAGTGAATGAAGTCTTAGGTCTGCACCTTGCCCCTCCGCAGAGATTACTGATTCCTGTCGAATAGTCCCACCGCCAATGTTGATATTGATGGATCGTAAAAGAGCATCCCTTTGCGCAGACAGTTTTTCAAGATGCACTGCAGTAGTATGAGGATTCCAATTGCGTACAACAACACGAGACACATGACTTCCCTCGCCTGCTTGAACCTGAGTCGATGCAATGTTGTGCCCTGGTGTAGAGTCAGCTGACAGATAAATTTCGACCAGGCACAGCTTGGAGTATTTACCCGTTTTGACTTGTACTTGTGGTAACGCTACACCGGTATCATTCCAGTGAACAAGAAGGATGGGAGATTGTAACTCTACGTTGTCAGGAACATTTAGGCAGATACTGGTTCTAGAGTTAGTAGAGTTGTAATCCAAAAACTGTTGTCCACCTAGAGTTGGAAACATCTCGCATGGTGTTTCTGAAAGATCTAAACTCACACCCAAATTAATGGCAGAGTCCTGGAGATGGATAGGCGCAGATAATTGATTTCCAGCGAGGATAGCATGACCGGAGGTATCATCAAGAAATCGGGATCGCTCGGCGAGATCTTGGAGCGCATCTTCGGGCAGATCTACAGTGGGTTGTACAGCATCAAGACGATACTTGCGTACTGAAGCGAAACGCCAATCTGGATCACTAGCCGATGGCAAGTTTAACGGATTCTCATCCATGAGTTTCATTGATTGAAGATTGCCTCTGAAAAAGGGAAACTTGCTCAGCCCACCGAGCCTTCCATTTCCATCTCGATGAGACGTTTGAGTTCTACACTATACTCCATTGGGAATTCGCGGACTAAATCATTGACGAAACCGTTTACGCTTAGGCTCATTGCTTGTGCTTCACTCAACCCTCTTTGGCGCATGTAGAAGATTTGCTCAGCGCTGACCTTGGAGACACTAGCTTCATGCTGCACGGAATTTCCATCACCGCGAACAGTAATCGCGGGATATGTGTCGGTACGACTGTTAGAATTGATCAGCAAGGCATCACATTCAGTGTTATTTTTGCAGCCTTTTAGGTTACGAGGGACATTAACGATTCCCCTGTAACTGGACCGACCTGTGCCAACTGAAATACTCTTGGCGATGATGTTGCTAGATGTCTCATCCGCAGCATGGATCATCTTGGCACCAGTATCTTGGTGCTGACCATCACCAGCTAGCGCAATAGAGAGAACTTCTCCCCTTGCCTTTCGGCCTTTAAGGATAACACCTGGATATTTCATAGTGAGCCGCGAGCCGATATTGCAGTCGATCCACTTAACCTCAGCCTCTTCCTCTGCACGTGCACGCTTCGTGACGAGGTTGAATACGTTGTTGGACCAGTTTTGAACTGTAATGTATTGGATCTTGGCTCCCTTCAAAGCAACAAGTTCGACAACTGCACTATGAAGGGTACTGGTCTCAAACTTCGGCGCGGTACAGCCTTCCATGTATGTGACCTCAGAGCCTTCATCGGCGATGATCAGAGTTCGTTCAAATTGGCCAAAGTTCTCAGCATTTATACGGAAATATGCCTGAAGAGGTTGCTTCACCTTAACACCAGGGGGTACGTAAATGAAACTCCCGCCGCTAAAGACGGCGCTGTTGAGGGCGCTGAACTTGTTGTCTGACGTAGGAATGACCTTACCAAACCAACGACGAAATATTTCGGGGTGTTCGCGAAGCCCCTCGGTAGAACCCACAAAAATGACGCCCTCCTTAGCCAAATCATCCTTCATTCGAGAATAAGCAGCCTCGCTATCAAACTGGGCCTCAACGCCAGCGAGAAACTTACGCTCCTGCTCGGGGATACCGAGCCGCTCAAATGTGTTTTTTACATCTTCAGGCACCTCTTCCCATGTGCGACTTGGAGTCTGTCCCTTTGAAAGATAGTAACGGATTTTGTTGAAATCAATGTTGTCGAGGTCACGTGTAGCCCAGTGAGTGGGCATAGGCTTGTCTGTAAAGGTTCGTAACCCCTTCATCCTGAAATCTCGCACCCAAGAATCCTCCTCTTTGACGCCAGATATATAGTCGATGGTAGCTTCGGAAAGACCAGTGCCTGCATCATAGTCGTATTCAGTGTCGTAGTGGAAGTTGCCCTTCTCGAAATCGAGATCTATAGTTTCAGTAGCACTCATGATAGAAAAAAACAAAGTTTTACGTTAGGAACAGGCGACAGCCAATTCGTCTTTAACCCAGTCATAGCCTTTCTCTTCCAGTTCAAGCGCTAAGCCTTTACCTCCGCTTTTAACAATACGACCATCCCACATAACATGTACGACATCAGGTACAATATAGTCCAAAAGTCTTTGGTAATGGGTGATGATCAAGGACCCTCTTTCATTACTACGCATGAAATTGACCCCATTGGAGACGACTTTAAGCGCATCGATATCGAGTCCGCTGTCTGTTTCATCGAGTATGCAGTAGGTCGGTTCGAGCATCGCCATTTGTAGTATTTCAGCGCGCTTTTTTTCTCCGCCAGAAAAGCCTTCATTCAGAGAGCGAGAAGTGAACTTCCGATCAATCTGCAGTAGATCCATTTTTTCGTATAGGCGACGATAGTAGGCTGGCGCATCCAGACTCTCCTCAGCGCCAAGGCGAGATTCAATTGCTGCACGGATGAAATTTGCGATGCTTACACCAGGAATTTCCAGAGGGTACTGAAACGCGAGGAAAAGGCCAGCATGGGAAATTTCATCTGGCTCCTTGCCGAGGATTTCTTTTCCGTCAAGGAGAACAGAGCCACTATCGGTATGGTAGTCTTGATGCCCAGCGAGCACTTTAGCTAGTGTGCTTTTTCCGGTACCATTAGGACCCATTAAGGCGTGAACTTCACCTTTAGGCACCGTCAATGTAAAGTCGTTCAAGATCGATTTCTCACCGATGGAAACATTCAGTTTTTCAATGTGGAGGCTATCCATTGGATAATAATTGCTACGTAGTAAAAGAGTAAGAGGTTCAGTTCGATTTACCGCGGATTAAAATGTCGACAGCATCCATTTCGAAACCTGAAGGCAGTTGTGAAATTATACCTTCTCGGAAGGCTTCTGGAAAATCTATGTCGAAAACTTGTCCTGTTTTTTCGCAGTGAAAGTGAGCATGTTCGCTAAGATTGGGGCAATAGCGAGTGGACTCTCGCTCAACGTGAACCTGCCGCACAAGGTCGCACTCTACGAGCGTATCAAGGCAGTTATATACAGTGGCAAGAGAGATGGATGGCATCTTTCGGCGTGCTCTGACAAATACCTCGTCGGCAGTGGGATGATCTCGCTTGTCCATGAGGATATTAAAAACATGTTCGCGCTGTTTTGTGTAACGCATTCCCTTGCGAGCGATGGCATCCTGCAATCGAGTCTTCCGGTCGTCGGTGGCTATCATGTAATTAGTGAATGGAGGTTGGAAATCAAAAAGGGCGCGCAGAGTGGCGCTTATCTGGAACCATTACAATTAAAAAAATGATTAAAAATCAGTTTCTCCGAGAGCGCCGGATTTAGGTTTTAGAAAATCTAAACGTCAGAGGCGCAGCGAAAGCCAATATTGCCCGTAGTGGATTCCGGAGTATTTTTGGTCCGGGCGGAATTACGGTATCGATTGCAGTATGAATCGTGGCATAGATACGAACCTCCTCGGATCACCTTTTCATTACCTAGCGGTGGACCGGATGGATTTTTCGTAATACCATCAGACCTAAAGTGAATAGACCACCAATCTGAGCACCATTCCCAAGTGTTACCGATCATGTTGTAGAGACCAAAACCATTAGGTCGGAAAGCAGAGGCAGGGGCAGTACCAAAATATCCATCGGAACAAGTATTTGTTGAGGGAAAATTACCCTGCCAAATGTTGCATTGATGCTCTCCATCTGGTGTTAATTCACTTCCCCATGGATAGAGTTGGTCATCCAAACCACCTCGAGCAGCATACTCCCATTCTGCTTCAGTAGGCAGGCGCTTCCCGGTCCACCTTGCAAAAGCATCAGCATCATTCCAAGAAACGTGAACAACGGGATGTTGCATCCGTTTCTTTAGGGAACTTCCGGGACCTTCAGGGCGCTTCCATGTCACTCCCCTAACTGCGTGCCACCACTCTGTTTGTCTATGGGCAAGACTTTTTAAGCGGACTTTTTTCTTCGCATTTTTTAACATGCCAACAAAAACGTAAGACCAACCAAACCGCTCAGCATCCGTCACATAACCAGTTGCTTCGATAAATCCCTTGAAATCTTGGTTTGTTACCGCGTGAACGTCTATTGCAAATGGTTTCAATTCAACAGTTCGCACGGGACCCTCTGCGTCGGCAGTCCATGTTTCAGGACCAGATGCACCCATTCGAAATTGCCCGCCCGGAAGGGACACCCTACCCTCGGAAAGAGATCCGTTGAACTCAGTCACTTCTAACGACAAAAGATTACCATGATTGAAGTGCAATGAATTTCCCTTGGGAAAGCTTGAAATGAGAGACGATGTGCGTTTAGTCTTAGATATTGCTGAAACATAGATTCTATCTGATGAACACCCCTTCAAAGATGGTCGGCTTAAAATTATTTAAGCAGGTCGTATCTTTCTGCTTAATCCTAGGTGGACTGCAATTGCATTCGCTGTATGGGCAAGCTGAGAATTTGGATAACGTTAGTACTCAGAACCTAGTCAACAAAATGAAGGCTATGCTCGGCAACGGTGATCTATACGGAGCGATACCATACTTAAATGAGTTCAAAAAGCGTGCCAAAGACGGGGAGTTTGACGTAAAAAAATTGGACAAAATCGACTACTTCATAGGCATAGGCTTCATGAAGGGATACACTCAGAAGCAAGACAAAAACCTACTAAAAAAAGCTGCAGAACAATTCGAGCATTACATCAAAACCTACCCAAGCGGAGCAGACATGCATTTTGTACTCATTAACAAGGTGGACTGTCATCGAGGAACAGGCGACTTTAAGGGAGCAATCAAGACGCTCAAAATGCTTTTGTCTCCTCCCAACGTTGGTAGACTGAGGATCACTGAGAGAACAGACGCCATAGAGAAATTGGTGCAGGCGTATTA
>CAJWWL010000154.1 GCA_913048125.1 uncultured Opitutia bacterium
ATCGGCTGCAGGCTTAGCAATTTGAGGATCGGTAGCCTTGAATCGACCTGGCAAATGTGGCCCATTAATCTCAGCAGCGAAGTCATACCCTTGCTTTGCAGGGCCAAACTTATCCCCGCGACCTAAGTGCCATTTTCCAACATAGCCAGTGGCATACCCGGCCTCTTTCATGCTCTCCGCAACAGTTACAACATCTAACGGTAAAGCCATGGTAGTTTGTGGATTAATGACACGTTCGAATGGACGCCAGTGACCAGGTATGTGCGCAGTTATTCCAATTCGAGCCTGATTTTGACCAGATTGCACTGCACAGCGAGTTGGTGAGCAAACTGCACCTGCTGCATATGCGTCAGTGAAGCGCATACCTTCGTTGGCAAGTTGGTCTATGTTAGGAGTGTCGATGAAATCATTGCCGTAACATCCCACATCCCCCCATCCAAGGTCATCAATGAAAATAAATACAATATTAGGCTTAGTTACGGCGTCAGCCTTGGCTCCAATTAAGAGGAGACTGACTATTAGAAGTATCGAGGAGGATCTCATTTTTTAGTTTTCTTACGTTTTGTGGGACCTGGCATAGGCTCAGCTGTTTTGCTCATATCATTCTCCCATTGATCGAGCAAACTGCTTAGAGCCTTGGTCTTAGAAGGATTCTCGACTGCCAGATTCTTTGTCTCACCAATATCTCTCTTCAGGTTATAAAGAGCAGGTTTATATTTGCCGTTACCCCCGGGCTTGTAGGTGCGTAGATATTTCCAGTCACCTTGTCGAACAGCCGATTGTCGTATCTGGTTTTGGTTGACCGTGACCTTTATGTTACGACGCCGAAAGAAAAGAGGACGGTTATCGGAAATTTTACTTTCACCAGTTAAAACCGGAGTGAGATCAACTCCGTCAAAGGGCTTATCCTGGGGAGGTTTAGCACCACCCGCTTTTGCTACGGTTGCAGTAAGATCATAAGCAGAAACGGGGGTTGAATAGGTTTTTCCTGCCGGCAACACACTAGGCCATCTCAAAATATAGGGAACACGTATTCCGCCCTCTAGCAGCATCTGCTTGGAACCACCAAGAGGAAGATTACGACTAATCTTCTGTTCACCTCCGTTATCGCTGGTTACAATAAAAAGTGTGTTTTGAGCTAATTTCTTTTGCTCGAGAACTTTCATGACTCGACCAATCTCATGATCAAGACGTTCGATCATTTTGATTAAAGTAGTTCGGTTTTTATCCTGAGGCTTGTCCATAGGGATATCAGGATCCTGAATGGGTGTATGCGGTGCCTGAAAAGGAAGAAATATAAAGAATGGCTTTTCGTGTTCAGCCTCGATGAATGAAATGGCCTCATCCGCAAACACGGTATCACACCAGGTTCCCTGTTTCTTTGAGTAGGGTTTTCCGTCTTCATACATGTCAAGTTCTCCAGTTCGGACAAGCTTGTGCGTGTAGAAGTCATGATTGAGGTGTAGTCCAACCCAACGATCAAAACCAAAGTCGTTCGCTCGGCGGCGATTTAGGTTGGAGACATTCCATTTCCCAAAACAAGCTGTGCGGTAACCGGCTTCTTGCATGAATTTCCCGATGGTTGGGTGTTTGACGGGATCGAGTTCAGGAGAACCTCCCCCATAGTAATCCTCATAAGTAGGACCGAATCGAGCAGGATATCTTCCTGTTAAAATAGCTGCTCGCGATGGAGAACATACGGGGAACGCACTGTAACCGTCAGTGCAACGTACGCCCTCTTTTGCCAATCGGTCCATATTTGGCGTCTTAACGTCTTCACTACCATAACACCCTAACTCGCCATAACCCAGATCATCCGCGAGGATGAGTATGACATTTGGCTTCAGCTTCTTATTTTGTGATGTCTTAGACAGGGCCTTAAAATCCCATCTTTTCAAATCTTCAGCTCGGGCGCCTGCAGAACCAATTTTAACCCAATCTACCTCAATTGAGTTCTTGATCGGAGGAATGAAAAGCCGCAGATGCTTTAAGGATCCTTTTACAGGCAAAGTGACGGTCATTTCACTCCATTCACCTTTTTTGATTAAAAAACTCTTAGCCTGAGTCTTAGCAGCAAAGTCCTTCTGATCCTTTGTTCGCCATTGGAACTTAGCCTTACCGTCCTTCACCGATCGAAGACGAAGGGTGACCTCTACGGGTCCTTCAAAATCTAGATTAGCATTTGCGAGAAAGGACTGGGAATGAACAGTGGAAACTTTCATTGAATTCGGACCCAGAGAGACATCGACCCCCTTGCCAACCCATCCTAACATGGATTCCGTTCTCAATGTCTTGGGAGGTCCACTGTGTGCTGAGCTCTTCTTGGCGGGAGGCATTTTAAGTCCACCGGCCTGTACACCAATGCTCTTTGGGTCGAACTTAGAAGAATCAAAATTCGGATTTAATGTTGGAACAACTACATTGGCTTCAGCAACATACTCATCGATCCAACTGTCCATTTCTTTGACTTTCTGAGGGTATTGGGAGGCCAAATTCTGTTCCTCTCCGATATCCTTTTCCAAATCATGTAACCAATACTGGTGATTTCCATCTTCTCCATAATGAAAGGTGCGGATAAACTTCCACTTTCCATGGTGGACCGCCATTGATGGAGGCAACCACTCGGGAGTGTTCCCATGCCCAGGGACGAAGGTGAACATGGGTTTACGTTGCATTTTCTTCCCGGATAAGGCTTCGGTGAAGTCGACACCATCGACAACATGGCCTTCTGGCATCCTGAGCCCTATCATCTTCAGTATTGTTGGGTAGAGATCGTTAGCCTGTATTCGAGTGGAGTTCCTAGAGCCCGCCTTGGAGACCCCCGGCCAAGCCAATACTGCAGGAACCCGGATCCCTCCTTCTCGGATTCCACCCTTACCTCCTCGGAGTGGATAATTGGAGGTAATCGGCGTGACAAACTTTTCACCTGAAGCATCGGTCTCCTCTAAGCCACAATGGATGTTACCACCATTATCAGAGTAGAAGATTATGATCGTCTCGTCAGTGACTCCCTCTGCATCAAGTGCATCAAGTAGTGAACCTACCGCATCATCAAGAGAATGCACCATCGCAGCGTAGGTAGGCGATTGCTGTTTCTGTCCCCTCTTGATTTTCTTTCGGTAGTATTCAATCAATTCAGGCTTCGCACCAAATGGCGCATGTACTGAAAACTGCCAATAGTTAAGGAAAAAGGGCTTAGTACGATTTCTGTTCTTGAGCCAATTTACGGCCTCTTTTGCCATGCGGTCTTCAATATGCTCACCAGGCGCACCTTCTTTAAAGTTGGGATTCTCGTATCCCCAAGGTGCCAAGTAGCTAGACTTCGGACCAGGTCCATGCCAATGGGGAAGGTCGAGTTCAAATCCGTGTTCCAAAGGAGTATAACCCTTCATGCCAAGATGCCACTTCCCAAAATGGGCAGTTTCGTATCCTGCACCCTTGAGGATCTCGCCCAATGTCGGTACCTCTGGTCGTATCCGGGTAGCCGACTTTACATTGCACGACTTCTGATGTGGTAAACCTCGAGATTGAACAGAAGCATCGAATCGAACCTCAGGAAGATGTGCAGCAGGAGACGTCATCCCATGACGAGCAGGATTCTGCCCAGTTATTATACTTGCCCGGGTTGGAGAGCAGATTGGACTCGAGTAGGCATTAGAGAATGTCATTCCAAGCTTAGCCAAGCGCTCGATGTTGGGAGTCTCGTAAAGCGAGGTCTTACCGTACAAGGTGGTGTCGGCCCAACCTAGATCGTCAGCTAAAATTAGCAGAATATTGGGCTTGGTCTTCTCCCCTTTGGCAAAAGAAGATAATAGGAGAATGAAGAGTGTAAGGTAGAATTTTTTCACAGTTAAGAGTGATTAGTTGCTTTCCTGGTCCCAAAAGCGGTGAGGGTCGTCCAGTCTTGTCATCTCTGATAACAATAGAGCTTCCATTTCCTTAAGCTTGCCTGCATGTTTCGGATCATCAACAAGGTTGCGTTGAGTAGCCTTGGGGCGAGCTCCCGAAAGTGCCTTTACCTTAGGGTCATGGTTTTGCAGCAGGTATTCATTCGGGTTCTGCTTTAAGTTGAAAAGTTGGGTCTCCCGAACTTTTCCGTCGAGAACATCATACTTGATCAACTTCCAGTCCCCTTTTCGAACCGAACGCATACCTGGCTTTGTCCCACCGCAATAAGCTCCATATAGAACATCTCGAACCTTACTTTTCTTACCCGTCAAGACAGGTTTCAGACTGATCCCTTCACAGGTATCGGGCACCTTGATCCCAGCCAAATCACAGAAGGTGGCCAAAACGTCTAGTAGGTACATATTTCCTGGAGCACGACTCCCGGACTGGATGCCTGGCCCCATAGCAAAGAAAGGGACCCTCCACGTGTGTTCATATAGATTTTGCTTACCCTGTAATCCATGCCGACCAATAGCCATTCCATGATCAGCAGTGTAGAAAACGTAAGTATTTTCCAGTTCGCCCATATCCTTCAACTTCTTGAGAACACGGTCCACTTGCCGATCAATATTCTCGGCACAGGCGAGCTGGCGCCCGATTTCATTTCTTATGGTTCGTTCGTCTCGATTTTCCCACACCCCGCTGACCGAGACCTCGTCACGTAGACCTGGATGGCCATGATGAAATGGGTGTTTCGGCAACCAATTTAGGGGCAATCTTGGAGCCATTCGATTCTTAGGAGGAAGAGAGGATTTATCGCTGTGGTTCACCGCCCCATATTTTTGGAGTAAATCTGGCGTCCCGTCACGGACGTCATGAGGGTGGGAAAAACCGTAATAGATAAAGAAAGGATCTTGGTCTTTCGTCTTCACACGTTCATTGAGAAAGTCGATCACTCGATCACCATGCCACTCGCTTCCGGTCTCCGGAGTACTTCCTCGCTTGGTAGCATCCTCGCGAACAGTAAACAATTCATTGGCTGCATTATAACTGTTACCATTCTTACAGGTGCGCATGGTATCGTATCCAGCTCGATTAAAAACAGCGGGAATCGTATTGTTTAGGATATCCAAACCATTCGTGACGCCCTCTTCTCGCTTGAGATGCTTCTTACCACGACGCGGAAGATGCCAAAGGGTACGTCCGCTCATTACCATCGTGCGAGATGGAGAACAGACCGCTCCCGACATTGACCCCATATGATAGGCGGCATCGAGCGTAATTCCATTACTTGCAATACTACCTATTGCAGGAGCATCAAGTAGAGAGGACGGGTCATAAGCTTTGAAGTCGAACGGCGACTGATCATCTGCGATTATAAAAAGAAAGTTCGGTCTTTCTGTAGCAATAATATGAGAGGCCAGTAATCCAGCGACCAGAAAAGTAAGGCTTGGTAATTTTATCATGAGAATCGAGCAGAGAGGAGGATTGCAAAATTAAGAGCAGAACAAGGTTTCAATGATGGATATACTTTCCGAAGAAGCCTTACATTTGCCAAAAAACACAGATGGCTGGTTATTGAACTCTCAAAGAAGGAAAGAGAAGATCAAGAACTGCATGAGTGAGCAGGACTAGCTGTTACCAGCTAAAAATAAGCCACCTGACTGTTATTATTTAATTCGTAAAAAGAATACAGATGGGCGAAGGTACGTTGATCACCGAACCCCTCTGATAAGTGAGTTTTCCGGTCTTCGGATCAACTCTGTGAGCGGCTACTGTATTCGAGTCAGCACCAGCAGCGAGCAACCAGTCAGAGTCAGGAGTGAGATTAATATTACGAGGGAATGCACCCCGCACAGGCTGAACTTGGGCAACCTTAAGTTTCCCACTCTTTGGGTTAGCTCTGTAGACCGTTACGCTATCGTGTCCCCTATTTGAAGAATAGACGAAACGACCACTCGGATGGACGAGTATTTCGGCTGAGGAATTAAAAGACTCACTGGCCTTATCCTGTTCACTGAGTGCGGGCTCGGTGGTAAGGGTCTTGGCTGTTCCATTGGTAGCATCCCACTCAAAAGTGGTAACCGAAAGACTCAATTCGTTAAGAAGATATATAAACTTCCCATCGACGGAGAAACGCATATGGCGAGGGCCGCCTCCAGGAACCGACTGCGCAACGCCATGTTGAGTGATGGCTGGCTTTGCCGAGTCAACCTTGTAGATAACGATCTGATCAAGACCAAGATCGGGTACAAGTGCATAGTTTCCGTCAGGAGAAAATCCAGTCCAGTGAGGATGAGGTGAATCCTGCCTTCGTCCGACCACCTTTGATCCCCCGGCGTGTTCGGTTACTGTGGGTTCACCAAGCTTACCATCAGAATTAAGGGGAAACAAAGCGACCGATCCCCCTCCATATTGAGCGGTAAGTAAAAATTTACCACTTGGATGAACGGCAATATGACAACCTCCACCGTCTGGACAAACCATACGGGTAAACTCCTTGAGTTCTCCTCCTTTGATATGGTAACCGACGGCTCCTGAACCTTCATCCCAACGACCCACAGCATAAAGAACCCTACCGTTAGGATGAAGGGTAAGAAATCCTGGTGAACCAATATTTGCAGCGAGTTTGGAGGGAGAGAATTTGCCGTTGTCAGGATTAAAGGTGGCCTGATAGATGCCTTCCGAACCACGACTGCCTGTCCCGAAGAAAACATTGAGTGGCTTGGCCACCACGGCGGAATTGCTAATGACAAATGCTACCGTAGCAGCTTTGAAAAAAGTAAGTTTGAATATCTTCATTGTTTAAGTGGGGATGGATTTAAGCTAAAGTGTTTTCGAATCCAATTGAAAACCAAAGGGTGAAAAGTCTTATCTACACTATGGCGATTGTGAGGATAAACGCGGTATTCTCTTTTTCCTTTCAGGTGATTGTACACAGCAAAATTCGTTACAGGTGGACAAATCTGATCCTGAAGACCAACACCCATAAAAACAGGGCATTTAATCCATGGGGCCATATTCATAGTATCGAAGTAACTCATGGTCCTGAGAGTGCTCTCCCAAGTGCGAGAAGTTTTTTTCTCAATCCATTGGTCCATCTCTGGCCATTCTGAAGTTTTAAAATATAAATCCCAACTTGTGAGAAATGGAATATGTGGCGCACAAAGAGTGACTCGAGAATCTAATGCCGCTGTAGAGAAACATAAACCACCACCCTGACTCCCACCCTTTACTGCGATACGTTTTGGATCGACCTCTGGTCTTGAGCATAAAAAGTCTACCGCACGCACACAATCAAGGTAAGCTCCGTGATAATAGTAACCTTGTTTGTCGTCTAGTCCCCGGATCCAGTAGTTTACTGGCTTACCCTTAACGTCATCCTGACTATTGCCGTGACCACGTGGATTGAAGGATAAAACAATCATGTCGTTAAAGCGATCTATCGGCTTCATGCTAGCACCGTACCCAGGAAAGCGAAGAATGACAGGATGAGGACCTCTAGTCTTGGGCACCTCATACCAACCTCCGACACGTACATTACCATAACTTCGCAGACGCACCTCATAAACGTTTATTTCACCACGACTTAATTCAGGTTGATGGATAAGTTGATATTGAGGATCGATTTGCCTGAGTTGTTCCAATGACTCATCCCAGAACTCCTCGAAGTCAGGTTCTTGGGTCAAAGGTGGCAACAAGTCCTCGGGAGCATAACCGACCTGAACCGTCTGACTCACCTTGCCAGCGTCCCAAGAGCATAGGACGTTTCCTTTGTAAAAGCCTGGTCTAGGTATTTTCAGAGAATAGCTCACTGCCCGCCTTCCACCCGCTGGAACGTCGACAGTATTTATAGCGGATTTACCAACTGATATCTCCTGATCAGTCACCACTTTCCAAGAAACTTCAACAGTTAGTGATCTCTTCAGACGGTTATGGAGTTCGAAGCAGAAATAGACTTCATTACTCTTATTGAAGATACCGTTTTCCGACTTATTGAAAATCGGCCGCAAATGGACACTTGCAAAACTGTTAATGCAAGATGCGAGGAAAAAGAGAATCCAAAAAGCAAGCTTCACAGCCTCAACTTGTAACACAGATGAATGTCTTCAAATTCTTTGCAAAGTCGTCTAATCTGTCTTTTTCAGGTTTGAGATAAGGAAATCGGTTGGACTCGCATGCTTCACTTTGGGAGCATCTGGGTAAACAAGTTCACAGACCACACCTTTGGACTGACAATGCTCCTGCAGTTTCAACCCGAAGTTAGAGGTATGCGTGGGGTCTTTCTGGACTTTCCCAATAGCTGGAGGAGTCTTATAAATCAAGTAGACTGGAGGGTCCTTTTTGTTAACAAGAGCATAGGGCGAGTACTCAGCGACCCAAGGAAGGATTTTTTCTCGTTGATTGAGAAAGTCAGAAAAGGACCTAAAGCCAAAGGCATGACCACCATAGCGACTGTTGGGCGTCCACTCCACCATTTGCTTTGGATCCAATGTGGTCTGGGCACCAATGACTGCAGCACAGGCTAAACGGGTAGATTCCCTCGCAACCAAATCCCCACTCTTTGGGTCAGCCATGTCGTCGTGAAAAGCAAGCCACAGGCTAGAGCAAGCGCCTGCGGATCCTCCCGCGGCACCGATGCGCTTCTTGTCTAGGTTCCACGCCTCTGCCTTACTTCGAATGAAC
>CAJWWL010000155.1 GCA_913048125.1 uncultured Opitutia bacterium
ACAGATAAAATCAGTGTAGAAATGGGCCGAGTAAGCTTCATTAGTAACCAGATTCCTGTAGTGGGCGAAACGAGAGAAGTTATCGGTGAGAGTATCGAAGCTGCTGGAGAAACTTTTACCTACAACTCAGCCACCATAGGTAACCCTCACTGTGTAATTCCACTAGAAGAAATCAGCGAGGAGTTAGTCCGCAAAATCGGCCCAGACATCGAGAACCACTCGAACTTCCCCCAGCGTATCAACCTGCAGCTCTTAAAGGTGATTGACCGCAACACCATCCAGATAGAGATATGGGAGCGCGGAGCAGGTTACACCCTAGCTTCGGGTAGTAGTTCCAGCGCGGCAGCCGCTGTAGCTTGTAAGCTAGGTCTCTGTGACCGCGAAATACTGGTAAAAATGCCCGGAGGTGAGATTGAAATCTCAATCAGCGAAGACTATGACATCCACATGAGCGGACCAGCTACCCGCGTGGGAAGGATGACTCTGGACCAAAACTTTTTACCGTAGACGGTTAGTATTATGAGCTTTTCCTTCTCAACTTGGCTTGAGGGCAATCCAAAACCGGCATTCATCGGCAAACTCACGTACCTTTAGTGGCTCGTTAGCGAGCTTGGAGCGAAGAATATTTGATTCCACAAGAAACCCCCCATCCTTAAGCAAGGAGATGATCTCCTTAACATTCGGCACATGGATAAAAAGTTTTCCGAGCTCTGTGTCGTTGTACATGTCACCGAATTCTAAAAGCTCTGACTGCTGCTCCCCTTTACGCCAGCGCAAAGCCTCTTTTTTCCAATAATCTTTGAATTTGTAGTGGTCACGATCGTGGGTAGTGAAGATGAAGAAATGCCCAGGGCGCAACACGCGAAAAACTTCGCGAACGGCTTGCAAACGGGCAGCGGCACCTGGAATCTGCATAAGGCCATTAAAACCAAAGATAACCCCATCAAAAGAGTTGTCAGCAAAGGGAATAGATGTGGCGTCAACAACTTGTGTAGGAATGTCGTAATTAAGAAGCCCTAGAACACGACGGCATTCACGAACCATTTTCGGACAGAGATCGGTGGCCTTTATATTCGTAAAACCCATCTCATACAGAGCTATGGAAATTCGACCTACTCCACTCCCTAGCTCGAGCAACTCTTGGCGAGGATGGAAGATACGACGAAAGATCTTTTCTTCTGACAACCAGAGTCCCGAACCTTTTACAGCTGCCGCATAATAAGCGATAACCCTCGGGTTTTCAAAGTAGGCTTTTACAGCGGCTTGATTCATATGCCACCTAGTGTTTTCAACTTGGTTTTCTAAATTATTACAACCACCTTAAATTTTTGAGAAAACACTTGCAAAAAAGAAATACAGAATTTTCCTATTCGACCCTCATGAAAGCGACGATTCAAACCCAAGGCCGCCAGTTTACGGTAGAAGAAGGGGACATCCTCAAGATCAACCAGTTCACAGATACCGAACCCGGTTCAACTGTGGACATTGAAGATGTCCTCATGGTTCACGATGGCAAAGAGGCCAAGTTTGGTGCTCCCATCGTAGAGGGCGCAAAGGTAACTGCAACAGTCCTTGAATCAAAAAAGGACAAAAAGGTGATCGTTTTTAAGAAGAAACGACGCAAAGGATATACTCGTCGCAAGGGACATCGCCAGCAAGTATCTGTCATAAAGATTGAATCAATACAAAGCTAGCCTGCCAAACTTCATTAAGACTTAACACAATTTCTCATGGCACACAAAAAAGGACAAGGAACCTCCAAAAACGGACGGGACAGTAACAGCAAACGCCTCGGAGTAAAAAAATTCGGCAGCGAACATGTGATCCCAGGGAATATCATACTGCGTCAACGCGGTACAAAATTCCATCCAGGTGAGAACGTTGGATTGGGTAAAGACTATACGATCTATGCCCTCACCGAAGGCAAGGTTCAGTTTCACAGCAACCGGAACCGGAAAATGGTATCCGTAGTTGCGGATTAATTCCGACTGTAAACATTTCAACAACCTAGCCTGCCGGTGAAATATTACACGGCGGGCTTTTTTGTTTTTGCTCCCCTGCCCTTTTCTATTTGGTTGAGGTAGTAATTGTCGAAAATGGAACTTGAAAACACCCTGCAACTACCAGACCTCTGGCAGCAGGAGGCATTACGAGGACTCCAAGAAGGACTCGATGTGGTAGTTGACGCACCCACTGGGGCGGGCAAGACCTTTATCTTTGAGATGCTAGCGGAAAAGGGGATCAAGGGGCAAATGGTCTATACCGTGCCCACCCGTGCACTTGCAAACGACAAACTTTACGAATGGCGTGCTAAAGGCTGGCAGGTAGGTATTACAACTGGAGACATCTCCGATAAACCAGAGGCACCTATTCTCGTCGCTACTCTCGAGACACAGCGTGGAGGCATCCTCGCTGGACACGGTCCAAGACTTCTAATCATCGATGAATATCAGATGCTTGGAGACACAGGGCGTGGCACCTCCTACGAACTCGCCATGGCCCTTGCCCCTTCACAAACGCAGTTGCTAATGCTCAGCGGCAGCACGAGGAATCCAGAGGAAATCGTAGAATGGATGAAGCGAATGGGCAGAAATGCCACCCTAGTTCGCAAGAAGGAACGCCCAGTCCCTCTTGAAGAGGTATTCTTCGAAGCCCTTCGCTTCAAACCACCTAGAAGAATTCGCAATCACTGGTCTAAACAAATCTACAAAGCACTTGAAGCTGATCTGGGCCCAATACTGATCTTTGCACCCAAACGTCTTGCTGCCGAACAATTAGCACGACAACTGGCAAATGACCTAGAACCAGAGATTCCACTCTTCCTATCAGAAGCGCAAAAGAATCTGGCTGGATCCGAGCTAAAGAGGCTACTACGCAGCCGAGTTTGCTATCATCACAGTGGCCTAAGCTATGCCCAACGTGCTGGAGTAATAGAACCACTGGCTAAAACTGGGCAAATTCAAGTAATCGTAGCCACAACTGGCCTAGGTTCAGGCATCAATTTCTCCATGAGGTCCGTATTCTTGATGGATAACGAGTACCGTGCTGACGAAGAGCACAGACATCTACGCCCAGATGAACTACTCCAAATGTTTGGTAGGGCAGGACGTCGAGGGCTCGATGAAAAAGGGTTTGTTTTAGTTGAACCAGGCAAGCCACGTCTTAACGAGGCCAAAGCCCTAAAGCTAAAACGACACAATCAGGTAGATTGGCCCTCCTTACTTGCTCTGATGCGTAACGCCGTCCGACAGGGTAAAGATCCGATAGAAGCCACCCAGCGCCTAACAGGACGCCTATTCAGCGAGCAAAGGATTCCTCTCGGACTTAGAGATTTTGTAAGCAATCCTCCCGAAACTTCTCAGTTCCCCAAGACTCAATCAAAAGGACCAATAAACAAAGGCAGAGAAATCATCGAGATCCTAAATTCAGAAGGCATCTGGGAGCGCCGAAAAGTCAAAGCTAAGGCTCCACTTGCACAAGCCAAAGTCTTCAAAGACCAGAAATGGCACAGTGCACTTCATCTACCTGAGAGTCTCTCAGCAGTAAAAGTGGGCAGCCTATGTCGACTACGAAACACAACCCTGAAGACTTATGGTCGCGAACTTCCGTTAGCGCGCTTTCCCGAAGAGGAAGGACAAGAAAAGCTACTCTTGTTGAAGTCCATCCAACAACGTATACGCAAATATTTGAATGAATCTAAGTCTAGGGGCAAACGCAGAACTCCACCTAAGTTTTTGAGTCTAGAACAAATTGAAAAACGCATTCTTCCGCTGCTACCTCGCATCACTCAAGGTGGCCGAGCATCAGAGCTCTATGAAAATAGGGGGACAGTATCCGTTCGTTTGGACTACTCCGAGGCGCAAGTATTCGGCTGGCAGGATTCGAAGGGTAAAATCCTACTTAATCCGCCAACTCGCAGGAGTACACAAGAAATTCCAGATGCCTACAGAGATTTCCTGCCCGGCAAGAATGTTGCCAAAGCTCCTAACATGGAAACTCCTGCAGACGCCTGGTACCATCTGGGACTCATCGACAAAAAGGCCCATCCCACTAGAAGAGGCGTACTTTTCAGCTTCTTCCAACAAGGGGAGGGTCTTGCGGTTGCAGCAGCACTAGAAGACCCAGCGTATCCGGTAGAAGATCTGGTATGGCACCTTGCAAATCTTAGGGCTGGGCACCGCTTCGAACGCCATGTCAATAGTAGTACCCGACTGGGAATTGTCTGTAGAGAAGCTTACCACCGCGCCACCTCACCAGGCTACCTTCGACAGGGATTGCCGATTCATTATGGAGAAGGGGCAGCTGAAGTACTCCAAGCTATCGAAGGCCAACCCTTTAAGGCCCGAGATTTCATAGATGAGGACTTGCGCCCAGGTGATATTGAAAGGGCTACTATTGAATGGCGGAGCTTACTCCGACAGATTGCATTTGGGCCAGACTATGACTGGGATCGCTGGCGACATCTCAAAAAAGCCGCTCGAAGCCATACCAACCAATATCGAAAAGAGCTGCTCTTGGACAACCTGCCACCGTTAACTCCAGAACAGCGTATAAGATATCAACCCTTCAAAGAGCAATAGCGACTTGGCTAGATCAGAGCGGCAACCAAAACCTGAAGATGGTCTCGCCGGACTTGGAAGAAACCAGTTCGATGTCACCATAGTGTTCGCGAAGAATGCGCTTAATAATCGAGAGCCCTAAACCGGTGCCCTTGATACCGCGACTGAGAAATGAATCAAAGATCTGCGACTGAACATCTTCAGGAACTCCTTTACCTGAGTCCGTAAAGGTAACTTGAAGAACTTTCCCTGTAGAATCATCAACTTGTTTTGCCTGCAAAAGAATACGTCCGCCATAGGGCATAGCCTCAATTGCATTCAAAGAGAGATTGAGTAGCACTTGCTGAATCTGCCCACGATGAGCATGAAACTTTTGTCCCGATTGCACAGGTTCGTATGTCCAGTCAATCCGAGCTTGTTCCAGTTTTAGTCGGAGAAGCCTGTGGGTATCATCAACAAGTTGATCAAAATCTATTTCTGAATAGGCAGTCTGGCTTGCACGACCAAAGTCCAAAACACGAGAGACTATGTCTTCAAGCTGATCAAGACGGTCTTTTATGACACGTAAATCCTCCTTACATTCATTGCCTTCCTCAAAGGATTCCTCAAGTGGTTCAAAGAGGAGCTTGATTACCGTCAAAGGGTTACGGATTTCATGGGCAATCTCAGCAACAAGCAATCCGAGGGTGTTCATCTTTTCGCTTTGACGCAAAGTAGACTCGGTCTCGAATACTCTTCTATAAAGACGAGCATTCTGGATCGCAATTGCCCCCATTCTGGCTAAAGTCTGAAAGACATTTCGTTCATCGTTAGTAAATCGGTGTGGGGCTAATGTGTAGACAGTTAGGACACCAATGATCTGTTCCCCGTGTATAAGAGGAGTTACAAGCATAGATGAGAGCCCCACCTCTTGCGTGTAAAAAACCAAATGGTGCTCCTCCGTTTTAGGAAGATCGAAAACCTCTATCTGACGCATGTTTTGGACTGCATAACCTAGGGAGCTATCACGGAGAGAGAGTTCTTCCTCAAGGTCGATAGTACCATCACGATCCATAGCAACATTCAAGCGAAGGCGTTTCTCTTGATTGTCGAAAGTATAGATTGCAGACATATGACAGCCAGTGAAATGACAGGCCTCCTCTGCGATTCCAAGGATCACGGTCTCGGTCTCCATCTTGGAAACAAGTTTCTCTCCCGCATTAACAAGTGATTGGAGTTGAGCAGCCTTGGTCTTGAGTTGCTGCAAATGCCAGATGCGCCCCACTACCCTGGAAGCTTCTGCGGCTAGAAGAATAAGAAGCTTCTGATCATCCTCAGTAAAACAGCCAGGCTTGACACTATCGACACTAACAACACCGATAACTTGGCCTGCCTCTTCCATTGGCGCGGCAAGCTCGGATCGAATGGAATGATTAGCTGGGAAATAACGGGGTTCCTTCGTGACGTCTTCGACAAGTAATGGCTCTCCATGCAAAGCTACCCAACCAGTAACTCCCTCGCCAAGATGCAACTGTAGGTCGAGGCAATGCTCAGGCAAACCACGGGACGCTTCGATTTCCAAACGTCGAGTGCGATAATTCACCAGTGAAATAGAGGCAGTAGCAGCATTGAAAACATCTACAATTTCATCAAGAATTGCCCCTAATGCCTCTCCAGAATCTTCGACATCACCAGCCAGTTTGCTTATTCGATACAGAGCATCGACAACAGGATTACTATTTCCGGTAATACTCATTCGTTTGGAGCCTTTTCACCTACTTGTGAATCTAGTCTAAAAGTTGAATGAAGCTTTAGCTTCAAATCCTCAAGTGCCTCATCAGTAATTAGGCCACCAGCAGGGATGGTTTCGATGTGGAAAGTATCCAAGGCAACTGAGTTTTCTGTAGTGATCCGTGCGAATACGATATCAAAGCCAGCATGGGTGATCGCTCTTGCAAGTCGGTAAAGCAGACCAAGTGAGTCGCCGGCTTGCACTTCGACAATTGTTCGCCCAAGAGTAGGTTCTCTTGAGATTTCAATTTGAGTGGGGAATGGGACTTCTAGTCGTTCGAGGCCCTTCTGTAGTATCGAATCCTCCTCAGGCTCATCCTCTTGGGCCTCAATTCGATAAAGCATATGATTGAGCTCAAGCAAAGTACCACGCATTTCTTGTTCAAACTTTTCACGAACTGTCTGATCGCTAACCACGCCTCCGTCTGGTTGAACAATGAAAAAGGTATCAATGGTGATACTGTCTGCACGTGAAAATGCCTTGGACCCTAAAATGTTGAGGTCTGAGAGGGTAAAGGCTCCTGCCAGACGATAAAAAAGACCAGGCCGATCCCATGTTGCAAGACTCACAATAGTAAAGCCTCGGTCTAAATCATTTTCCCAATGGATCACGGGCAAAAGAGCACCTTCTTCACCACCAGACTGTAGGTTTAGTAAGACTTGATGAACCAAAGATAGGTGTCTCTCTACCTCTTCTGCCGAAGTGTGAAGGAAATAGCGAGGAGGTAGATTCTCAAAGTGGGCCTCAACTTCCTCTTCGCTTATACCTTCAAGAGCACGGTTGGCCAACTGTGAACGAAGTTCATCTTTAAGCTGATTTGCAGTCTCCTCCAATCCCTCCCGGCCAGTGAGTTGATGCAGTGTACCTTTGTAAAGTGAATCTAGTAATGATTCTTTAAAGCTATTCCATAGATCTGGTGCAGTTCCTTGAGTATCACAGTAGGTGTGCACGTATAAATAACGGAGCAGGTCAGGTTCGCGGATAAAATCAGCAAAAAGTTGACAGGTTTCAGGATCATCAACGTCGTGCTGCTGGGCAAACCTTGTCATCGCCAGATGGTGCTGGATAACAAATAGGATATTTCCATGCAGTGGCGCTGGGATTCCAAGACGTTTCAAAATGGGGGCTGACATCTCAACCCCAGTCTGTGCATGCCCCTTGATGCCCTTTGATTTTCCAATATCATGGAGGAGCAGCACAAGGTAGAGAAGTGTAGGCGTAGTAGAGTCGTGTAGACACTCGCGAAATTTGATATGACGTGAGTCGTCTCGTAGAAAAACCTCATCGAGGTTGCGGATGGTGTTCAGAGTATGAATATCCGCAGTGTAACGGTGGTAAAATTCATGTTGAACAAGGCAGGTTAAACCTTCGAACTCTGGCAGGAAGCGACCTAGAATTCCAAGGTCATGCATCTGAGAGAGGATGGGATGCACCTTGCCAGCTGTTTGCAGAATTGAACGAAATGCCTTACAACTCCTAGGGTCATCGGCGACTGCTGGCGTCAGCAAATTTCTGGATTCTTGAATCTTACGCACTAATTTTGGACCCAATCTAGCCTCTTGCTGCTGACAGATCCGGAAGACTCGGACTAACCTTACGGGATCTTCCTCAAATACAGAATCGGACTGTAATTCTAATTCACCGTCCTTGAGGATAAAACCGTCAACCTCAGAGCTTTCTCCAGCCTTGGCAAAGGGATTTCGCAATGCAGTGCTTTTCTCTTCAGGAACAAGAAAATGTTTCTCCAAAGCATTGGATAGAGTGAAAATGTTCCGGGCGTGAGCATAATAGTCACGCATGAAAAACTCCACTCGTTTGAGCATATTACGCTGCCGATAACCCAGAGAGTAGGCTACAAGTGGTTGTTTGTCCAAGAGAAGATCATCAGAAGCTCGAGAACTCTGAAAATGTAATTCGTTGCGAACACGAAGCAGAAAGTCATAGGCTTCAGATAGTTCGGTGTATTCTCCCTTCTGGATGTAGCCAGCTTCAAGCAGACCATCTAGACTAGAAATACCAAACTTCACCTGAGCCATCCAGATTAGGTTCTGAAAATCGCGAAGACCACCAACGCCATTCTTAATATCTGGTTCCTGTAAGAAAACTGTGCCAAGATATTTGGCCCGGCGATCCTTCTGATTCCGCCGTCGCGTGATAAGGTATTCTTCAGGATCATCCTTTCCTATGAACCTTCTGTATTTCTCAA
>CAJWWL010000156.1 GCA_913048125.1 uncultured Opitutia bacterium
TCAATAGCTAGGATTTCATCTGGAACTACTGGTTCGTCTGCAAGAACGTCCAGAGCAGCAGCTCCCAACGTTCTGTCTCTTAAAGCTTTTGCAAGGGCAGTTTCATCAACATTGGATCCTCGACCTACGTTGATGAGAGTACCTTTTGGGCCAAGTGCAGTTAGGACTTCCTCGTTGACGATATGGTGGGTAGACGCACCTCCAGGCGTAACAACAACTAAGTAGTCGGCCCACTCAGCAAGTAGAGTCGGAGAGTCAAGGTAGCTATATCTAACATCTTTCCGGAGGTTTCGGTTGTGGTAGCCAATCTCCATATTGAAAGCTTCGCAACGCCGTGCCACAGCTAGACCGATACGGCCCAGACCCAAGATGCCAATGCGGCGTCCCTGAACGCGTCCGGTGTAAGCCATCATACCTTCCTTCGGCCAACGCCCTGCCCGGACAAACCGGTCACCTTTCAGAATCGAACGACCACTTGCCAGCATCAACCCTACTGCAAGGTCAGCTACGTCTTCGGTCAGCACATCTGGAGTGTGGGTCACGCGAATGCCCCGCTTAAGAGCAGCCTTTATATCTACATCATCGTATCCAACTCCACAGACTGATAGGAGTTCCAAGTTTGGTAAAAGGTTCATCATAGAAGCATTGAAGACGCCTCGCACAGCGGCGATTCTGCAGGTCGGGGCAAGCCGCTCCAGTAAGACTTGTTGTTCTTCTGCCTTCCAGAGAGGGTGTAGGCGGTAGCGGTCGGCTAACTCCTCCAGAGCCACATGGAACATTGGCAGGGTGACAAGGATGTCTGGTTTCTCTGACATAGCCTTAGTGCATCTCTGAGTCATTCATATGGGAAGCTTTTTCTTGCCAAATCGACTCATGAAGGATGCGTTTTCTTTATGAAATCATGCTACTTGGCAATTGTTGTCGCTCTTTGTTCAACACAGCTTGGAATCGGCTCAGATTTTAAGCTTCCTGCAACCGATGAAAATGTACCGGGCCAGGGTACGCTGCGACGTCATGGTTGGTTTCAGAATCTTTGGGAAAAGCGTCGTAGTGCTTGGGCCAAACAAGTTCAACAGGACCAAGGTGCTCTAGTTTTTCTTGGTGACTCCATCACTCAGGGTTGGGGTGGAAATCTCAGTAAAAGTTTCCCTGAAGTAAAGGTGGCGAATCGTGGTATTTCTGGTGACACTACGAGGGGCGTGCTCCTTCGTTTGGAAGAGGATGTCATCAAACTCAATCCCAGTGGAGTTGTCATCCTAATCGGAACCAATGATCTGGAAGAAGGAGATAGTGCTGATTCCGTAGCCGGCAACTTGAAGTTGATCATTTCCCAACTCAAAAAGCACAACTCGAAGATGCCGATCCTGCTCTGCCAGGTCATGCCCAGTTCGGCCACAAAGCGCCGTCCTGCTGGCCGTATCAGAGAAATTAACCAAAAGTGCTTTGCTGTAGTTAGAGGTGACCCACAGATTACGGTCCTAGATACTTGGACTCTCTTTGCAGATACAAAAGGGGATGCCAAGAAAATGGAGTTTCCTGACCTGCTGCACCCAAACAAAGCTGGTTACAACAAATGGGCTGCAGCACTACGGCCCCTGCTTGCGACTCATGGCTTCTTGGAAAAAGTTGTGCCAACTTTCGAAAAGGAGGATGGTTTTGAAATGCTTTTTAATGGGAAAGACCTCACTGGTTGGGGGTTTCGAGATCGAAAGACCTTAAAGCCGTCTAAGACCTTTGATGGTATGAAATCTAGCCATGATGATCGCTACGTTGCCATAAATGGTCGATTAGTGGTCACAACTCCTCCGGAAGGTCGACGTATCCAGCAACTTTGGACTACGCGCGAGTTTCCTGAAGATTTTATTCTGAAACTTGAATTTCGAGCGACTCCTAATGCGGATAGTGGTGTTTTCATTCGTAAGCCCCAGCTCCAATGCCGCGACTACTCACTTGCTGGTCCATGGAAAAGCCTTCCCAACTATAAACCTCAAGATTGGAACGAGCTTGTGGTACAGGTACAAGGAGGAATTGCACACTGTACTTGCAATGGTGATATTCTTAACTCCGAGTTCAAAGTGCCTGCTACTGGCCCCATTGGATTGGAAGGTGATCGTGGCCAGATGGAATATCGTCATATCCGTATGAAAGCACTTAAATAGGCGATGATTTAAATGGTTCTGTTTACGAATAGATAGCCCACCCTAAACCATTATCGCCAATTAAATTTGTAATGAATGAGCCGCCTAAATCGCTAAGTGCTGAGTCTTTATCAAAGCACCCGGTCGTATTTTTTGATGGTGTCTGTAATCTTTGCAATGGCACGGTTGATTTTATTATCAAGTCAGACAAGAAGGGGCTCTTGCGCTTTGCCTCCTTGCAAGGAGAGACAGCTGCCTCTGCTGGTTCATTGCTTCCTTTACAGGAAGAGGACTCAAAAGAATGGTCGATGGTCTTCTTGGATGCATCGGGCGCCTATGTGCGCTCTGAAGGTGCTTTGAGACTATTGATGAATCTGGGAGGCTTATGGAGTTGCCTCGGATGGTTAGGCCTTCGCTTTCCTCGGTTTTTTCGAGATGGTGTATATCGTCTGATAGCTCGTGGCAGATACAAATGGTTTGGGAAGAAAGAGAGTTGCCGTTTACCTAGTCCCGAGGAGGAAGAGCGCTTCCTACCTTAGTTATTTTCTTTTTTGAACTGGATTTCAGACAGGCTTTATTTCCCAACCATCTCTGTAATCCCGAGTTAACCAATTAGAGAGGTCGGTTGTTGGGCTTCTGAGGCTCATCTTATCTTCATTCCACTCCAGCTTTTGGTCTCGGTGGCGTACTGCGATATTTCCGAGTAGGACGGCTTCAGTAAGTGGGCCTGCATAGTCGAAGCCATCGCTTGGTTGTTTGCCGGATAAGCAGCCATCAATGAAACCATGATAATGGTCTAAGCTAGCCTCTTCCTTGATCTTGCCTACAAACTTCTCCTGCGGATAAAGTCTCGGCGCACCTACATGTGGTAGGACCATTGTACCTTCCGTGCCGTGAAATAGGGAACCACTTGAGGGTAGTCCGATTTCTCGAGGAATGTGGGTTCCGCGCGCGTTGCCTCTGCGCCCTCCATCGAGCCAGATGATTTCGAAGGAATCTTTTTCTGTGAATTTTGTGCCGGGGAAGTCGTACTTCACAACATTCTGTGCAGGCCAGACCTCTTCGTTTATGCCCGTGTGGTCCGTGCAGAGTAAGTGGGTCGGGGCCTTGTGAATTTGCAGAGCAGTGAAGACCGGGTCGAGGATGTGGCAACCAAAGTCACCAAGGCAGCCATTACCAAAATCCTGCCAGTCTCTCCATCCCCAAGGGTGATAGACTCGGCCAGCCACAAATGGTCGTGTTGGCGCA
Source organism: uncultured Opitutia bacterium (assembly GCA_913048125.1). GTDB lineage: Bacteria > Verrucomicrobiota > Verrucomicrobiia > Opitutales > JABJCN01 > JABJCN01. The sequence goes on from CAJWWL010000156.1 coordinate 3,387, forward strand.
ACGCCAATCCATTGGTCCCAGTTGAGAGTCTTTGGTATGGGTGCGGATTTAGGGCGGCTTATATGGCCGGATTTACCATGCCCAGTAGCGTTGCACCATGACTGTACGCTCTTTATCTTGCCGATTAGGCCGTCCTGAATAATGCGAACTCCTGTTCGGTAGTGCTTGTGGGAATGAATTTGATTGCCCATGCGTGTGATGACCTTCGACTTTGCAGCTTGCAACCGCATTTGGCGTGACTCCCATACGTTGTGCGTCAGAGGTTTTTGGCAGTGTACATGGATGCCCCGGCGCATTGCATCTAGGGAGATGTATGCATGCATATGGTCAGGTGTAGATACTGTAACTGCGTCAATCTTGCCCTCCATCTTTTCGAACATCTCTCGAGATGACTGAAATACGGGTGCATCGGGTTGGAGGCCTTTAGCTTGCCGCGTCCTAGCTAGGTCTACATCGCAGAAAGCCACATGGCGTGCTTTTGCATGAGTGGACATCAATATGGTATCAGACCAACCTTTTGCTTCTGTTCCTACAGAGGCCATCTGGAGCGTTGAGTTGAGGTTACGCGATCTCAGGAATGCGGGAGCACTGAGGGTCGATACGGCGGCAGTTTTTAGGAGTTTTCGACGTTTCATGGTAGGGGACTACAGGCTGGCAAAAGTCTTGTGGCAAGTTTTCAGATTCAATGGCCAGATTTCTAGATCTGTTGTTGGTTCTGTCTATTCACCTCACACCTCATCCAGTTTCATACTTTAAAAGTCATTTCTCGATGTTTCAGTTAGGCACTTTAAGCAGGGTTTGCATATGTTTTACCTCTAAGTCCTGATATTGTTAGGTTACGGACTTAAAAGAAGTCAACTAACCTGCTTGAGTACTCTGATGATTGTCTGCAAGTTCAATTGCAATGAGCTTTAATCGACGAAAACTTCTTCAAACTTCTAGTGCGGCTCTGGCTACTTCATTTTGCCCTCGCCTGCTAGGGCGTGATCCTTCCTCAGCAGGAGGGAATATCAAACTTGGTATTTCATCCTACTCCTATTGGCATTTCCGAACCAAGCGCGTTCCCATCGAGACCGTAATCGACAAGACGGCTAGCCTTGGAGTTTCCGGTGTGGACATACTGCACCGCCAGATGGATTCGGAAAAGCCAGACTACCTACAGAAGCTTAAGCGACATGCTTTCCTGAATGGAGTGGATCTCATTTGTCTTTCAATTCATCAGGACTTCGTTGAGCCGACTGCCGAGGCTCGTAACAAGAATATCGAGCATACCAAGAAGTGTATTGAATTAGCCTATCAGATGGGGATCCCCTGCATTCGGCTTAACTCAGGTCGATGGGGTACAGCACGTAATTTCAATCATCTCATGGAATTGCGTGGTAATGAACCTGTTCTTCCAGGGTATACTGAAGACGAGGGTTTTAAGTGGTGTATCGACAGCATAGAGAAATGCCTGCCAAAGGCAGCTGAGTGTGGTGTCATTCTAGCTTTAGAGAATCACTGGGGGTTGACCCGTACTCCAGAGGGTCTTCTGCGAATTGCAAATGCCATTGATTCCCCTTGGTTGGGAGTTCTCATGGACACGGGTAACTTCTTGGAGAACCCTTATGGCAAGCTTGAACAGATCGCTAAGAAAACAGTTTTTGTACAGGCTAAGACCTACCATGGTGGTGGCGAGTGGTACACCTTGGACCTAGACTATGAACGTATAGCAGCAATTTTGCGCAAGGTAGACTACAGTGGCTACATTTCTCTGGAATTTGAGGGTAAGGCCCATGCCGATGAGGGAGTCCCCAAGAGTGTTGAGACTCTTAGGAAGGCTTTTGGGATTAGCTAAATTCAGCGGCTGCTAGCGTACGTTGATCGGTATACTTTCGGAGTGACTGTTGAACTCCGGGGCATACATACACTGGATGCTGGCCATTCCGGTTTGATACTGCCCTTTATGTTGTACACGTACAGAGTATTCGAAGACGTACACCCCCTTGCGTAGGAAATCGATGTAGAAGTGAGAAGCCGTGTCTCGTGTGCTTTCGTAGTATCCCATGCCGTCCTGCCACTTGTAGCGTGAAAGTACATTGACTGGTTCGGTGCCACTGCCCCTGTGGTCTTTGAGGTGTACATACTCCAGATCTCGGTCTGTGCGAAGTTCAAGACGCACAACGAGTTCGTCACCTACTTCCATAGGCCCACCTGCAGCCTTAAGGACAGGTCCCTTGGCGGTGTTCTCTTTGACAAATAGCTTCTTGACTAGGGTTAGGGGAGTATCGGTGTGTGGTGTGATTTTTGATACGCCTTCAAGATACTGCCAGTGAAGACTGCCCCATGCCACTCCTTCGTCCACCTTTTTGAGTGTGACTTTTCCTAGTGAGGGCTTGATTTCAGCTCCTGCATACCGAGATTCGTAGAAACCTGTTCCCGCCTCGACGACTTTTGGAGTGATATCTTGGTCTCCAAGTTTGGCACTCACCAGTTCATCAGAAGCAAGTAAGTCAGTGCCTCGCAAAAGTAGGGCGTATACGGCATCGGCGGTGGCCTTGGTGGTTTTCCAGTCTTGTGTCTGCTTCTGCTTAAGTAGCCATGCCTTGCAATCTTCCACGGCCTTCTTGTCTTGGCCGACTTCTTCAAACAGTTCAATCATCATGGCCTGCGTCTCAATGGGTGCACGGTACCACCACCAACTCTCTTCGAGATCGCGCCAGAACATACCCATTTCAGGGTCGTGAACTGCACGCTGTTTGATGGATCGAAGAATACCCTTGGCAGTTTTAATATCTCCAAACCTTTTCAACCCGAGACTAAGGTGAGCCTGAGATTGGCGTTGGGGGAGTTGCAGCCAGAACTTTCGTGCTTGGCCAAGGAAATAGTCAACCGCTTCCTTTGATTTGGCAGGCACGGGCTTTTTTTCTAGAAAAAAGCTACGCGCATAGAGATAGAGCGCGATTTGAGAAGAGAGGTTGTTCCCCTCCTTCTTACCATGCTTGAGGATGTCGCGATAGGTGCTGTCAATCCATTGATCTAATCGAGTAAGTGCCTTGTGGGCAGGTTTGGGGTCAATGTCCAGACCCAGATTTAGCATACGACCAAAACCAGTCGTTATGTAAAGAGTGATGTAGTCGTTGCCACGTCCACCTGGAAACCAGGGCCATGCTCCATCAGCGAGTTGCATCTGGGCAAGTTTTCGGTGGAGGCGGCGGGTTTCGGAGTTCAGACGATTATCGTCGAATAGAATCGCAACGTTGCGACGGGCCTGACTTTCATTCTTTGCTTGGCGCACCCATGGGGTTTCTTCGATAAGAACGTACTTAAGGTCTTGGTTTTTTTCCATCGGACTATCGAGGGTGTCCGTGCCTTTCCATTGGTCGAAGACACGACGAATCTTTGGGTCCGACTGTGCGATGTTGTGAGCTAGTGCGTTGGCGTAGAATCGGTTAAATGTCTGTTCAGAGCATTCGTGAGGGAATTCCATCAGGTAGGGCAGTGCCATAACCGCGTACCATGCTGGGTTGGAGGTCACCTGTAGGACGAGATTTTTGTGCTCTAATGTGTTGCTCGAATCTGAATCAACGAGCTTGCTGAAGTTGAATTTGCGAGTCTTAGGACCACGGATAGGTAATGGAATGGATTCTGTAACTAGTATCCGTCTGGAAAGAACGGGTACCATTCCTTCTTCGCCGTCGGATAGCTTTTTGGTGGCGCCAATTGCCTTGTAGGTAATTGGGCCGAGGCTATCTGGTACTCTTATCCTCCACGAAAAGCTTTTGCTTTGTTTGGTAGGAATATCGAAGGTGAGGTCAGTCTTCAGATTACCTAGTTGGTCATCGACACTCTTGCCGCTTCGGGCATCAGAGAAGGCGAGGCGAACGGTACCTTGCTGTTTTTTATCGGACTGGTTGGATACTTTAACCGTAAACTCAAGTTCATCCCCTTCACGCAGGAAGCGGGGAGGATTCGGCTGGATCATCAAGTCCTTACTCGTTACGGTTGTTGCTGTGATTGAACCTGATCGCATTTCGGCATCATGGGTGAAGCCGAGTAGCTTCCATTCCGTGAGGGCTTCTGGCATCGTGAATTCTAGGCGTACTTCTCCTTCCTTGCTGGAAACCACATGAGGGAAAAAGAAGGCGGTTTCATTTAGGTTGGCCCTTGCTTTGACCTTTGAGAGATCAGGTCCTTTCTCAGCGTTGGTGCTTTTATAAAGCCTACCTGTTGGGATACTCCCTTTTGTTTCTATCAAAGAATTTACCGCATCAAAGCTAGCAGATCCAAAATCTACTGATGCTGCAGCAGGTAGTGACATGTTTTCCTCTGATAAAGCGGCTGTAGAAGAAAACGCGGTAGCTCTGCTTCTGGCAGTCCTGTAAGCTAAACTCTCGCCCTCTTTCATGCCTCTCCACTGGTAACCCCATAGGGTTGCCGTGATTTCGCTAGGAAATGCACGATAGGAGAAGTTGACTCTTTCATGTTTGTTTTGCCAACTGCCAGCAATATTTTCTAGGGTCTTCGCTTGGTTGTTGAATTTGCTATAGACGCGCTCGGACTCTTGTCTGAATTGACCTAGAATACTAGCCCAGTTGTGTGGTTTGTAGGCATCGAGCGAAGCGTCGTAGAGTCCGGCTACCATCTCGGCGACCGCACCTTTTGCATCTGGCCCTGTGATGACGGCCGTCCAGGTAGATTTCTTTCCCGGCTCAAGTTTCGAAGTGAAATGCTCCCAGCGCACATCCAACTTTTTGTTGCTCCAAGGCACCTGTACCCTGCTAGATTCTAGATAGGCGCGATTCTCACGGACGTATGTGACGCGCACAGTAAAACCACCACGCATGGCCTCGGTCACTTCCTGTTCAATACGAAACTGGGTGTGTGCGGGGTTGGTCCAGTAC
>CAJWWL010000157.1 GCA_913048125.1 uncultured Opitutia bacterium
AGGCGGAATTTTCGGCCTTGAAACTTGTAGGTGAGACGTTCGTGGTCGATTCCCAGAAGATGCAGTATGGTCGCATTGAAGTCATGAACATGTACTGGGCTTTGAGTTGGTTTATAGCCTAGTTCATCAGTCTGGCCAATTGAATGTCCACCCTTTACGCCGCCTCCAGCCATCCAGAGCGTAAATCCTTCTTTGTGGTGATCCCTGCCATCACCCTGTGCCATGGGAGTTCTGCCAAACTCTGCGCCCCAGACGACAAGGGTATCATCCAGAAGGCCACGCTGGCGTAAGTCTGTGAGTAGCGCAGCAATAGGCTTGTCTACCTGAGTTGCCTTACTGGGCAGTCGCTTGAAAACACTGCCATGGTGGTCCCAGCCTTGATCAAAAAGGTGCACAAAACGTACGCCGCGCTCAACCATTCGACGAGCCAAGAGGCAGTTGTTCGCAAAGCTAGCTCCGTTCGAACTTGCACCATAAAGTTCGAGGGTGCTTTTGGACTCCATGCTGAGATCCATTAGTTCAGGCACGGAGGACTGCATCCTGTAGGCCATCTCATACTGGCTGATTCGCGTAGCAATCTCTGGATCTCCAACGTCGGCAAGACTGTCTTGATTCAGCTGGTTGATTGCATCGATGGTTCGACGACGCGCATTGCCATCTATCCCTTTGGGATTGGATAGAAAAAGAACTGGGTCACCTTGCGACCGGAACTCCACGCCTTGGTAAACCGAGGGCAGGAAACCGCTGCCAAATATACTGTTACCGGCACCGGGATACTGTCCTGTGACGAGAGTTACGTACCCAGGCAAATCTCTGTTAGGCGTACCGAGACCATAGTTGACCCAAGAACCAATGCTAGGACGACCAAATTGGCCGAAACCAGTAGAAAGAAAGAGCTGAGCGGGTGCATGATTGAAATGATCCGTTTGCATCGAGCGAATGAAACATAACTCGTCTGCTTTTTTCTGAAGCTCAGGCAATAGGGAGGAGATGTATGCGCCAGACTGTCCGCAACGCTGAAACTTGAATTTGTCACTCTTCTGAGTCCCGAGCAGTTTTGGCTGTTTTCTAATAAAAGCGAGTCGCTTGCCCTTAAAGAACTCGTCGGGACAGAGTTGACCGTCACGCTTTTGAAGTTCGGGTTTCCACTCGAAAAGATCCAGATGGGAAGGAGCCCCGACGAAATGAAAGTAGATGACGTTTTTAGCTTTGGCAGGATGGTGCATGCCAACACTGGTGCGACCCAGTAGGTCTTCTTGGAGCAAACTGGCCAGAGCGATACCACCGAGCCCTGTCCCCGTATGCTGAAAAAGGGACCGTCTGGAGAAATTCTGAAACTGATCAGGGGTCATTGCTCTTATGACTTTGTAACGGTTTCGTCTAGGTTTAGTAAAGTGTTGGTGATCGAAAACCAGGCAGCAAGCTGACTTCGATCGAGTCCTGGTGAAGGCTTATACCCCTTGATTCCATCCAGTAACTGACTCACCCGAGATGGGTTTTTACTGAGTTCTTTGGATTCTGTCTCGTATAATTCCTTAAGAGTAGCCACTTCGTTGGGTCTGGGTTCGCGACTAAGAGCCTGTCGGAATGCGGTGTGAATCTTCTCATCGAGAGAGGCAGAAGGGTTTTGAGAAAGAATGTTGGCGGCAAAGCCAAGGGCCATTTCAACATATGCCTCATCGTTCAAGAGAGTCAGAGCTTGCAATGGAGTGTTCGTTCGACTGCGACGAGGATGGCAAGCAGAGCGGTCAGGTCCGTCAAAGTTGACGAAACTAGGGTAGGGGGCTGCACGACGCCAGATCACATAGATACCACGCCGGAATCTGTCTTCATTCTTAGCTGCGGCATACTTGGGCTCGTTTCTGCCGACTTGCTTCCATAGCCCATCAGGCTGGGGAGGGAATATCGGAGGACTATGCATCTTGGTGGAAAGAAGACCACTTATTTGCAGCGCATTGTCTCGAATCATCTCTGCTGTCATCCTGAATCTAGGGCCACGACCATAGTATTTATTCTCGGGATCCTTCTCAAGTTGCGGAGCCGTAAGGCGAGAACTCTGCTGATAGGTTCTGGATAGTACGATTGTACGATGGACGTGCTTCATGGACCAACCGCTATCTACAAATTCTGTAGCCAACCAGTCTAGTAGTTCTGGATGGGTGGGAGGTTCTGACTGTGAACCGAAGTCCTCCTCAGTCGCCACTATACCACGCCCCATGAACTGTGCCCACCAGCGGTTTACTGTGACACGAGCTACTAGTGGGTTTTCGGGAGAGGTTAGCCAGCGAGCAAGGCCAAGTCGGTTATTCGGTAGGCTTTTATCCCATGAATGCAAGATTGCGGGAGTTCCGTAGTTCACACGCTTACCCTTGCTCAGAAACTCTCCACGAATCATCAGGTTGGTCTCACGTGCCTTTTCCATCTCAACCATAACGAGCGTGGAGGGAGGCTTGATGGAGTCAGCTAGTTTCTTGGCGTCATTAACAAGTTTCTGCTGTTTCTTTATGGCATCTACGCTCTTTAGGTAGTGCTTTTTAAATATCTCAAAGTCCTTTGCTGAAGGCTCCTTTTTTTGCAAGGCAACTAGGACGTTAGCCGGGAAGGACTCAATGGACTTGTTCGTAGGTGCAGGAGATGTGTGAAATAAGGTGCGCCCTACATTACGACCTCCACCATAAAGGTGCTCTAGTTTAAATATGAGTTTTTCGCCTGATCGAATGGTGAGGGGTTTGAGTAAATCAAAGGTCGCCCAATGATTCTTGCCGAATTCTGGAGCGATAGCCCAGCCGTTTCGAGAGTTACGGTCTCCATCTATCAGACCTGATACAGGGAAGTTGCTTTGCGAAAAACTTGCTTTGGCATTTGCGAGCGGAACTGGGTGTTCTTTACCCGCTTTGTCTCTTAGGGATACTGTCAGTTCAGTAAGGACAAAGTTCGGGTTTCCATTCGTTGTGTTACGACCAGGGCCATTTGCCTTCAAAGACTCGTGAGTGAGTGCTTCAAGGCGAAGTGCTGCAATAGGTTCGCTCGGTACTTCAGCCTCGAAAGTATAGATCGCCTTTTCACCAGAGGTACCCCCTGCGAGGAGTGAGCCATCGTTTAGCTTGGTGAAGGTTTCATTTGTTGAGGACTTCCAATGCGTAAAAGAAACAGGAGACCAACTAGGCTTCACGTTTCCCTTGCTGTTTTGCTTTTGTAGGTTTGAACGGGTAACTTCCCAGCGCTTACGGGCTTTCTTGTCTTGAGCCTTTTTGAGCTCTTCAAGTTTAGTCTCCTCGGCGTTGAGCTTTCTTGTTGCTTGAGCCTTCTTGGTTGAGTGCTCTTTGTCAGATGGGAGGTCCATTTTGGGGCCGTAAAAGTCAAAAGAAACATCTCCTTTGCCCCGCACTTCAAGAGGAGTGTTGTTAAAAAAAGCGTAGAGCTGATAGTACTCTTCTTGAGAGAATGGATCATACTTGTGACTATGGCACTGAGCGCACTCGAGCGAAGTACCAAGCCATACGATACCGGTTGTATTGACCCGGTCGACCACTTGGTTGGTTCGATTTTCTTCCGGATCAACCCCCGCCTCGACGTTGCAAGTGGGTGTACGGTGGAAGCCTGTGGCAATTTTTTGGGATAAAGTAGGAGAGGGGAGCAGGTCACCCGCAAGTTGCTCGATAGTGAATTGGTCGAAGGGCATATCTGCATTCATATCATCAATGACCCAATCCCTGAAAGCCCAGCTATCACGAAGTTGATCCGCCTGGAAGCCGTTGGAGTCGGCATAGCGTGCAAGATCCAACCATTGCCTAGCCCAATGCTCGCCGTAACGTTTGGATTTTAGGAGCTGGTCAACGACAACGGTGTATGCGTCCGGGGATTCGTCCGTCAGAAAGTCATCGAGTTGCTTAAGGGTCGGTGGTAGGCCGATTAGGTCTAGGTAGACACGGCGAAGTAATCTTGCTTTATCAGCCCTCGGGGAAGGTTGCATGCCAAGATCTTCCAGCTTGGCTAGAATGAAATGGTCGACGGAATTGCCTGCCTGTCTGGATTCGGGAAGACTAGGCAACTTTGGGCGCTGAGGCTTCTCGTAAGCCCAGTGTTTCTGGTAGGCACCGCCTTCTGAAATCCATTGGCGTAGGGTCTGTATTTGTTTGGGGCTCAAAGGTGCTGCTGTATTCTGGCCAGGCGGTGGCATTTTCTCATCACCCTCATCAGTGATACGCTCAATCAAATGGCTGAGTTCTAGATTGCCGGGACTGATGGCGGGGTATCCTGACTTGCCTCCCTCTAGCGCAGACTGCTCTAAATCTAGTCGCAAACCACCTTTTTGCTGATCCAAACCATGGCAACTGAAGCAGTGTTCAGAAAGAATCGGACGAACTTCATGATTGAAATCAATTTTTGCTTTGCCGAGTGATGCGGCGAAAAGAAAAGTGAGCATCAAAAGATTACTCTTGGCGGTCACGTGTATTTGCTGACTGATTCTCAAAGTTTTGTAGGTCTAAAATTGCTTACTTGGATGCATTCACGCAAACAAGGGTACCCTTAGCGTTGCGCGCATATATGCGAGCATTGGCGAGTACTGGGACAGTCCAGCATTTACCAGTCAATGCTTGGATTTCAGCTGTAGGCTCGAAGCCTTCCGGACTAAGAGGGGCTTCAATCAGTTGGCCACGTTCCCCAAGGGCTAGCATACGATTATCTGCGGCCATTAGAGAACCACAACGCAAAGCCGCGCCAGCACGCCATTTCACAGTACCAGTAGCCAATTCGAGGCAGACCATCTCTTTGGGGCCAGCCATGTGGGTATTACCATCGAATCCATAAATATGACCGTTATATATAACAGAGTTATTCATGTGGTTGGATAGATTCTTATTCTCCCAGATAGTCTGGAGTTCGCCACCTTTGAGTTGTAGCAGGGCAGATCCTCTTCGGTAGCCTGTAGAAATAAATATACGCCCGTCTCGTAAGGGGATTGGAGTAGTCGAGTTGGTCCGAAATGAAGTTTCCCATTTCCGAAAGGCCAAGGTGGATCCGTTGGATGCATCCAAGATAACAAGACCGTCCGTCTTGAGCGTCGCGATCAGAGATTTCCCTTTGTGTGTAAAAGTTGCAGGAGTTCCGTATGCATGACGGAAGCTTTCACTACGCCAGATATCTTTCCCTGATTCAAGATCTAGCGCAAAGGTATAGCCACCTTCAATGAGTAGTTTGTTATTCAGCACGTAGGGAGATCCGGCGAAACCCCATTCTGGTGGCTTCCGCATCCCGGCTGCCTTCATCATATTGCGCTCCCAAAGTACTTTTCCGTTTAAGGCGTTGAAGCATTTTAGGCGACCATCCTTGCTAATCGTGTAAAGTCTGCCGGAATATACTGTGGGGGTCGCACAAGGGCCACCTTCATGCAAGTAGTCCACAATTGCAGCAGGGTACTCATCCGACCAAACCACCTCTCCTGTTCTTGCACTGAGACAATAGACGGTTTCTTTGCCGCCCTTTTTTCTTCCATCATGTCCTTGAGTGTAGACAAGATTATCGACGACGGACATCGAAGAAAAGCCCACACCCACTTGTTTTTTCCAGACCACCTCGGCTTTTTCCAGACTCCAGGCAGTCTCGGTTGAAAAACCATCATGGGAAGGACCACGCCAGTTGGGCCAATCGCCACCCTTAGAGTAGGCGGAGAATGAAATTAAAGCTAGAAAGATACGTGCTGTGATTGATCGCAAAACGTATAATTGGATACATTCCGAATGCAATCCTGTCAATTTGGAGTTTGCCTTGAATTCTGCTATTGGTTTCCTAACCGCCTTTTCTTGCCTGATGGACGACCTTACAAAGATACGCAATTTTTGCATTATTGCTCACGTTGATCACGGAAAGACTACGCTCTCAGACCGCCTTCTAGAAACGACTCAGACCGTTGAGCAGAGACAGATGAAGGAACAGCTGCTAGACTCGATGGACTTGGAGCGAGAGCGAGGTATTACCATCAAGAGTCACCCCGTCTCAATGTCCTACAGGCATCCCGAAAAGGGCGAATACCTTTTCAACCTCATCGACACTCCTGGGCATGTGGACTTTGCTTACGAGGTTTCAAGGAGTTTGGCTGCCTGTGAAGGAGCTATCTTACTCATTGACGCATCGCAGGGTGTTGAGGCTCAGACTGTAGCCAATACGGTACTAGCCCATGAGCAGGGGTTAGAAATTATTCCTGTATTCAACAAGGTGGACCTTCCTAGCTCTAACCTGCCGCTTGTTCAGCGACAATTGGAAGATATCTTGGCTGTGCCAGCCAACGAGGCTATTTGTGCAAGTGGTAAGACCGGGGAGGGGACTGAGGAAATTCTGGATGCTATAGTCCAGCGCTTACCAACGCCTCGTCTACATGATTATGAGGGCACCAGAATTCTCATCTTTGACAGCGTTTATGATGCCTTTAGGGGAGTTATCTGCTACGTGCGGGTCTTTTCTGGGACCGTACGGAAAGGGGACACCGTTCTAAGTATGAGCGATGGACGAAAGACCACGATTAAAGATTTAGGACGCTTTTCACCGAAGATGGTCTCCGAAGATGAACTCACCCCAGGGCGAGTAGGCTACATGGTGACCGATATTCGAGACGTAGCTGATATTAAAATAGGAGATACTCTAACGCATCCCGAAAAACCAGCCGCCGAAATGCTTCCTGGTTACAAGGAGGTGCGCCCCATGGTTTTTAGTGGAATTTACCCTTTGGACTCCTCTGATTACGAGAAGCTCAAGGCTAGCGTTGGGAAGCTTCGTCTCAATGATGCTGCTTTCACTTACCAAGCTGAAAATTCAGTAGCTCTAGGGTTTGGCTTTCGATGTGGTTTCCTCGGGCTTTTGCACATGGAGATCATACAGGAGCGCATTCGACGTGAGTATGGTCTGGATATCCTTTCGACCTATCCCAGCGTGGTGTACAGAGTCTTTAAGACTGGAGGTGAAATGGTCGAGGTCGATAATCCGGTGCTTCTACCAGACCCCTCAGAAATTGAGGAGATTCACGAACCATACATCAATGCAACGATCCATGTCCCCAATGATAGCATTGGTGATATCTTAGCGCTTGTAACAGAAAAGCGCGGCAACTGCACACACACGGAGATGATTGATGACACTCGCATCATGTTATCCTGCGAATTGCCGTTGAATGAGATTCTTGTCGACTTTTATGATCGCCTCAAGTCGATCACCCATGGCTATGGCTCCATGGATTACGAAATCGCAGATTACCAGCCCGGCCGTCTCGTGAAGATGGAGATTCTGGTAAATAGCGATCCAGTCGATGCCTTCGCTAGCATTGTCGACCGAGATAAAGCAGAGGGCCGTGGGCGTGCCTTGTGTAAAAAACTAAAGGACATTCTGCCCAGACAGCTGTTTAAGATTGCGCTCCAAGCTGCTGTTGGCGGCAAGGTTGTTGCCAGAGAGACCATTGGGGCTCTTCGCAAGGATGTTACCGCAAAATGCTATGGCGGTGACATAACACGTAAGAAAAAACTCCTCGAAAAGCAGAAAGAGGGCAAGAAGCGCATGAAGCAGATTGGAAAAGTATCAATTCCGCAGGATGCCTTCATTGAAATACTAAAGGGCTCTTCGGGAGGCTGAAAAGGAAGGTGCCCACAGGAAAAATCTCATGGATCTCAGTAAAACCAAACCTAGAAAACTAAAGCAGATCGCTGAAGACCTTGTACGTACTGGTGTCAAAGTGTACCGCTACAGGATTGACCTCATGGAGCCCAAGCTCGCTGAGGAACTCAATGACACGACAAAGAGTCTAGCCAAAGCCAGAAAGGACAAGTCCAAGACAAGAGAGGAACTCGAGAAGGCTATTGAGAAGCAGGATGCAATATTACGAAAGACAGGAGGTACATTTTATCCAAGCCGATCTTGGAGTGAGAATGTCGAAATGTTCTTGGTAGGGGCTTTTCTGGTTATCGGTATCCGAACTTTCTTTTTTCAACCATTTATCATTCCTACCAACTCAATGTATCCCACCTACAACGGGATGACTTATGAGAATTACGTTGTTGCAGAAGAAAATGCTCAGCAGGGGGGAGACTTGGAAGATGTTGCTGACCTTACAAAACCTCCATCGCTTCCGGTAAAGATTCTTCGCAAACTTATATTTGGTGCTACCAACGTAAATGTAGTCGCAGAAAACGCCGGTCCAGTACGCCTGCGAACTGAACCAAGAAC
>CAJWWL010000158.1 GCA_913048125.1 uncultured Opitutia bacterium
ACTCAATGCAGAACAACGTCCAGAGAAACCGAATATTTTATTAATCCTAACTGATGACTTAGGTTGGCAAGACGTAAAATGTTACGACATTGATGAACCAAGCCCGATGGAGACTCCATATATTGACGCTTTAGCCAAAAAGGGAGTCAAGTTTTGGCAGGCCTACTCCCCTGCCCCAACCTGCGCCCCAACGCGATGTGCAATCTTGAGCGGGATCCATCCCGCTCGGGCGCAAAAGACTCATGTGGTAGGTGGCGCGCCACCGGCACCTCATCACCTGCGCGCATGGACTATGATGTCACCTTGGTTTAGTGGGAGAATGCCTGAAGATACTTTCACAATTGCAAGAGCATTAAAGGCGGGAGGCTACACAACCGGTCACTCAGGAAAATGGCACATCGCCATCAATCACAACGCATTCCCACAGCCAAAGGATGTGGGCTTTGATTGGACACGTAGTGCCCGCGGGGCAACAGAACCAATGAAGCCCCACCGCATGACTGGATTCGCCACCAAGAAATCGAATGATCCTTACAAGTTAGACGAAAATGGTTTTCCCTACCACCAAAACACAAGGGATGCTCTGGAATTTCTGCACAACTCTAAGGACCGTCCATTCTTTCTCTATTTTGCGACTTGGCTTGTACATACTCCGATCCAAACCCGCAGCAAAGCCCTGCTGGAAAAATATGTAAGGAAGTTGGGTGTGGAATTACCTAAAGACCCAAAGCAATTCTGGCAAGGGAAGGGGCAGACCAACCCTTTCTACTGTGCTATGGTTGAGATGCTCGATTATTATGTCGGCCAATTGGTCCAGTATCTTGAACAAACTGATGATCCACGCTGGCCCGGACATAAGCTCATAGAAAACACCTACATTATTTTCACATCTGATAACGGAGGGATGGAAGGTCATCAGAGGCAGATCATTACCGACAACTACCCTCTCGACAGAGGAAAGATCTCGCTAATGGAAGGGGGCACTCGCGTTCCATTGATTGTAACGGGGCCTGGAATCCCACGAGGTGTCCAATCGGATGTGATGGTGAATGGGCTAGACTTCTACCCCACCCTGCTCGCACTCACAGGCACTAAGTCACCCAAAGGATTAAAGCTAGATGGTTGTAACCTTAAGCCACTTCTTTTAAAGGATCCAACCGACCCTACCCTCGTGAAGTGCACAAGGGGCAAAACTCGAGACACTATGGTTTGGCATTTTCCTAACAGTGCTGCCCTTGAAAGCTCTATCCGTATCAAAGATTTCAAACTGGTTCGAAATTACGATCATCTAAACAACCCGAACAATGAGCCTTTGGAACTTTACAGACTTTATAATTCCGAGCGAAAAGGCAGCCAAAGAGCTGATATTGAGGAGCAGCACAACTTAGTTCAATCCATGCCGGAAAAAGCAAAGGCTATGAACGTAAAGTTAACAAAATTCCTCAATGAGATGCAGGCAAGCTACCCCTATTACAACCCGCATGCACACAGAGCACCTCAGACAAAAGCAAAAGTTTGCAGGGTGCTTTCCCACAAACAGTACGGTGATACTGTGGAATTCAAATTTCAGGAGAAAGGGGCGAAGGTGATCAGAGCCAATCTAATCTATACCCGAAACGGCAACGCAAGATATGAAGAGTGGTTTCGTAAGACAGCAGATCTAGTTAATGAGCAAACCGTTAAAGCTGAACTGCCTCAAGGTACAACTCACTATTTTATCAACCTTATTGACGAGAACAACTTCTTACGAAGTTACCCAGAAGTTCTAGACACGAAGAATCCTTCAAAGTCTCAGATTAACTATGCCCAAAGAGCAATTAGCGTTGAGCCCTGAGAAATAGCAAATCTGAGCGAACCACAATCGAACCTCTATCAGCGAAGCTTCAAGAGGAAGCATGTAGAATGAGCGAGAAAAAGAGCCGTCCAGCCGTGAACCTTAATACATGATTGAAACGGTTTAACTGAAGATAGTCCTACTTAAGCGACGATCTCAGGAAGCAAAGAAGTGTTAGTTTATCGATTCTGGAAAACATCACTCATGGCCACTAGTAAAATCAGGTCTCGAAAGCCTTTCTCATCCTTGTGGATGCTATTTGCAATTCTCTGAACAGTCGCTTCGTCCTTTAGCGTCATTTCTCTACCCGTAGCGTAGGTGAGCAGTTTCCGTGTGAGGTTTTTCGAGACTAAGTCCATGCGAGCAAGCAAGACTTTCTTAAGACTAAGCGGGGCGTCAAAGAATTCCCCGGAGGGCAATTGGGCGGATCCATCTACTGGAAAGGAGGGAAAGAGGCGTGTAGTGCGGGTAGCATTGCTCCAAAAGCGACGCTTGTAGTAGCTCGGACGGTAACCACCAACAGGGTCGAAGAACTCCAGCGGAAACCCATAGGGGTCAATCTTGGCATGGCAGTCAGCACAGGCTTCCACAGTTCGGTGCTTTTCAAGAAGTTGCTTGAGGGTTTTGGCCCCACGGACATCCGGATCAATGGGCTCAACATCTGGTGGAGGTGGTGCAGGCGGAGTGCCAAGCAGATTTTCGAGAAGCCAAGTACCCCTGACCACGGGGGATGTGTCCACACCATTAGCGGTTAATGTGAGTATACTAGCTTGTCCGAGAAGCCCACCACGGACGCTATCACTTGGATAGTTTACTTTACGGAAATGGATGCCCACGACGTCGTCCACTCCGTAATGCCGGGCAAGGTCCTGATTAACGAATCCGTAACTTGAATGAACGAAGTCACGTAGAGGAACATTCATCCGAAGCGCATGGGCTGTAAAACGATAGGTTTCCTCAAGCATGGCTTCTTCGAGCCCTTGGTTATAATACTCTCTAAATTTGACAGCGTCTGGCGGCATGGTGCCAAGCTTATCAAGGCGAAGCCAGCTTGTGGAAAAGCCTTTGACAAGGGAATCGCTCTTGGGGTCATTGAGCATTCTGATAACCTGTTGGCGAAATACTTCAGCCCTCAGTAAGGAACCATCCTTCGCCAAATTGAAAAGGTCATTGTCAGGCAGAGAACTCCAGAGGAAATATGAAAGTCGGCTAGCTAGCTCGAAGGCTCCAAGAGGCTGACCAACAGGAGTCGTCTCCTTCATGTAAAGAAAATCAGGAGAAATGAGCATCGCCTTGAGAGCGAGAAGAAATGCCTCTCCGGATTTTCGGCCTAACTTCTCACGAGCATGGGTAGCAATTTTGAGATAAGGCGCGACTTCCTTTTGGCTAACTGGCCTGCGATAAGCTCGCCTTGCAAAACGCATGAACGCAGTAGTTAGCTCACTATCGGCAGGCTCCATTTCCCCGTCGAGAAAGACCCGCCTTGCCTTGGACTGATAGGTTGCGGTCGTGGGACCGTGGACACGGAAGTCGTGTACGCGCAGCAGTGGCCCTTTCCAGACATCTGACAACACTCGACCGGGCACTAGGTCCTTACCAATAATGTGCCAAGCATGAGAACCCTGCTTACCTCGAAACTCGATATCAGTGTGGTACTTCTTACAAATATCGCGCATCCAGTAGTCGGATGGGCCAGGGCCGTTGTCCCAGTTAAGAAAAGGGATATCTCCCTTGTCCAACCAAACGGTAACCTTGAAAGTCTTTTGCTTGTGGTCGAGTAAGTCCCAGAGGCCAAGTCGAACACGGTCCTTAACCCCATCGGAGGCAATGCCCTTAGTCCCTCGGGAGAGATAGAGGCCTAATTGCATGGGTGGACGAAGATCAACTGGGATCATTTTAGGATCGTAAGGATGCGTTAGTCTACGAATAGCCTCCGCGGTGATGGAGATTGTGTAATAACCAGATGTCTGGATTCCTCCACTCCATCGAGTGAATCCATTGGGATAAGTACCGAGGGCGAAGTGATCAGATAGCTGTTTTTTGCCAGCACCAATATCCAGATATTTGTCCTTTACGTGCAGGCGGTACATCCAAGGAGTACGAGCCTCTCGGTCAGGATAACCCCAATCCTGTGGTTTCACAACTAGGGTCTTTGCCTGCTGGGGTTCTCCGAAGGGAAAGGCAATACGTAGGTATCGATCAGCAAGGCCAAGGTAGGCATCGAGGTGACGGTCGCTAAGATTGAGGACATCACCTATGTTGGTGAACCCATGTGATTCTTCATCTGCAGGAAAGTCGCTGGTCAGATCAAAAGGCAGCGTACCAAGACCGAGGATATCACGGAGAGTGTTGTGGTATTCGTAACGATTGAGGCGACGTAGAACAGTACGGGAAGTGCCTTTCTCCTCTTCGAGTGTGAGAAGAGTTCGCGTCAGCCAAGCAATTGTACTCTTGATTTCCTGAAATTTAGGAAGTTGGACCTCCTTTTTCTGAGGAGGCATTTCGCCAAGGTTGAGCTGGTCGAGGATATCACGGAGGAGGTGAACCTTCTCAGTATCGGCAAGGTCAATTGAAAATCTATCTCCGTCAATGGTGGCAAGTTTGTGGAAGGATCGGTCACCTTTTTGTACTTTGGCATCATGACATTTTATACAGTAATCAGTGAGAAACTTTTGAACACCAGAGTCGAATTGAATAACTGTAGCAGCTGTGCTCCAGGAAAAGTGAAGACAGAGCATCAATACGCGGCACACAAAAAATCTGAAGCTTACCATCATGGTTGGTTTAGCCAGATGTTTCAAAACCAGTTAGGGTACGGGAGGAAGTATTGAAACGATCAATTTCGAGGCCAAAGTTCTGGAGCATCGAAAGATACAGATTACACAGCGGAGTAGAATGCCGGCCATTACGGGCATAATGCTTGTGCTCACCATGCTGGAATCCACCTCCAGCAAGGACAACTGGTAGGTCTCGATTACTATGTGAGTTGGCATTGCTCATCCCGCTACCAAAGAGTGCCATCGTGTTATCAAGCAGCGTTTGTCCATTAGGTTCTTTTACAGCCTTGAGCTTAGTGAGGAATCGAGCGAATTGGGCAGCATGAAACTTCTCAATGATGGTAAGCTCATCAATGGCGTCTTTCACCTGACCATGGTGAGAGAGTGTATGATAGCCTCGATTGACTCCTTTCAAGCCCCCACTTTGCTTGCCTAGTTCAGTAAAAGAAAAGGTTATGACGCGCGTGGAGTCGGTCTGCAAGGCCAAGACCATGAGGTCATAGAAGAGAGGCGTTCGGTCCTTTAGCGTGAGTGCATCTGCTGAACTTGGTAATGAAAATTTAGTAAAAGGCTTATCCTTATCGAGCCAAAGCTTAGATTGCTCTATTCGCTTTTCCAAGTCTCTCACCGACGTGAAGTATTGTTCCAGTTTCTCAGAATCCGTCTTACCAAGGCCCTTTTTAAAGGACTGTGCCTGATCGCGAGCTAGATCTAGTATGGACTGCTTGTCAGTTAGAGCTCGGTCTACATCTTTGCGCGTAGAAGCGTTGTCCCTTCGAAAGAGCATTTTATAGAGTTGCTCAAGACTACGGATGGATTGGACAGCATTGGCGTTGCGAGTCCAAGACAAAGTATGCTCGCTGCCACTATGGGCATCAAGAACGAGTGAGGAGAACCGCGTTTTACCACCAACGAACTGAGCGGCCTTTTGATCAATCGAGATGTTGCCCTCAGAATACCCTCTGGCCTCAGTCACCGGAATCCCAGAAAGAAAATATTTTGTAGCATTGTGGCCGCCGCTCAAGTTGTGGTCTAAGCCAGAGAAAACAGTATATTCTTTCCTGAATGGCTCCAAAGGCTGCAGTAACACGGGGGCATGAAAGTTAGCCCCAATTTGTTCGGGATGGAAATGCTGAGGGTGTAGTCCATAGAAGATACCTGTAGCAGTGATGCGTTTAGGAGGCAGGAACTTATCTTGTGGTGAATTCGCTTCAAGCAGAGGTAATGCAAGGCAGGAGCCTCCAAGTCCCTGAAGGAAGCGACGTCGATTTAAAGGGACGTTGCTCATTCTAAAAAACCATATCCTGAGACAGGATGGTTTAAGACTACTCTATCCAAAACTCACTCCTCAGCTAAAGCGTCCCATTGGGATGGCCTTGCGTTGCTCTTCTGATATTCCATTAATATCTTCCATTTATCACCCTCCTTGATGAGTAGCGCTTCGAAGTGAACGTAGTCGCGGGCTCGGCCACCTAGTTCATCTTCGGTAGAATACAAGAAGATACCTGTCTCATGAGCGGTTGTACTAGAACCGAAGCGCTTGGAAAAACGAAACTGAACACTGGCCTTTAACTTGCCTTGCTTGGTTGCGATAAAATCCTTTTCCCAACCAGCCAAAGCCTCTGCCAATGGGTAACTCCTTTTGCTAGCCCCTGAGACCATGACGCCCTCGGGATGGCATGTTGCTTTGTAGCCATCGAAGTCTCCCTCCTGAACGGCTCGAGAAACCTCAGACCAGTAGGCATCCAACTCTTTTAGGCGTTCCGCTTCACCGGGTGCAAGAGCAGCTTGCAACCCGGACATGTCGACAAGAGACAGAAGTGCGAAGGCGGATAATAACCAACCTCGACAAAACAACTTCAGGTTTAGATCAGGCAATCTTCCAATCACCACGAAAATCAAGTGTCTTTAGTAGCTTGTCGGCTTCCTTGTCCCCTACACAGACCTCTTTTTCAGGGTCCCATTGGATAGCGCGGCCAAGTTTGTCTGAAACGTAGGCGATATGACCGGGTGTGGCGGAACGGTGACCAGTTTCAGCGGGGCAGATACATTGCTCACGAGAGCGGATGCACTCAATGAAGTTTCGATGGTGACTGTTGGACTTGTAGGCCTTCTTTGGGCCACGGTCGGTCTTCTCGACAATCCACTCTCTGTTTGATGCAGCAATACGACCACGGTCCACGTAGACCCAGCCATCTTCGCCAATCCACTCGGTACCCATACTACGTTTCTCAGGCCCCATTTTGTGTTTGTTAGAAATCGTCACTTTGTAGCCACCAGCATACTCAGACTCGACTACGTAGTCTAGGGGTTGATCATACATCCCCTTACCGTGGTAGCGGAAGTTCTTGGCCTCGACACGAATAGGACCACTCTTGTCCATCTCCAGACCCCAGTGAGCAATGTCGTTATGGTGACCTATCCAGTCCATAAGTTGGCCTCCTCCATAATCCAGGCACCAACGCCAATTCCAATGTAGGCGCTTGGGGTGGTAAGGTAGCTTACGGCTGGGCCCACACCAGAGGTCGTAGTCCAAGTTAGGTGGAATCGGCTGAGCAACTTTGCCTTCCTCGTCAGTTCCGCGACCAGTTGGAAGACCGACATTTACCTGCACGACCTTACCAATGAGACCATTCATTACCGCCTCAGCGGCAATACGCATACGAGTGCTGGAACGCTGTTGGGAACCGACCTGAAAGATAGCCTTGCGCTTAGCAGCCTCTTTGTAAACTGCCTGACCCTCGGCAAAAAGGTGGGTAATTGGTTTCTCACAGTAGACATCCTTGCCATTTCGTAGAGCTTCAAGTGTTGCCAAACCATGCCAGTGATCTGGCGTTCCTACAACAATTGCATCTATGTCTTTGCGTGCACACAACTCGCGAAAATCAGAATAACCGTCACATCCCTTGTAGTTACCATTCTCCTTGTCCTTGGCATAGCGCTGTTCGACCATGCCCTTGGTACGATTCAGATTGTTTTTATCAGGATCACAGACCGCAAGAGCCCGAGTGCCGTCTTGGTTTATCAAGCCACGAAGTACTCCAGTGCCTTGCCCACCGCAACCTATCAGGCCTAGGGTGATTTCGTTGCTGGGCGCATCCTTTCCGATTACATGGGAAGGAATGATCGTGGGAGCGGCAATCGCAGAGGCCGCGGAGGTTTTAAGGAGTGTACGTCTTTGCATGATGGGTGTGAACCTCAGGCAAAAGAAACGCTTTCAGCAAGAAAAAAACAGGTTCTTAGGATCAGGGCTAAATAAAGGCACAGTACCCATAGACAAAGGTTTGGAAGACAAACATTAGGTTAAGAACGTGGTACCCAGTTTTTAGAAACCAGTTCGTCAGAAATTCGCTGACGTCGAAGAAGAACAATCCGGTGATTAATCGGAGACCCCAAAAGATGGAAATGAAAGCACAGATCGAACGTGCTTCCAGAGTAGTCCCTCCAGCTAGGGCTCGGTAATTGACAAAGCTGATAACTCCGAACGAAACAATGCACAAAACAATGAAGATGCCATACACCCAAAACAAGGTTCGAAGAATAGGGATCAACTTTGCGAGCTCTCCTTTCCAATCAAGCGTTTTGGGAACCATGGCG